>NZ_AUAG01000069.1:0-1046 GCF_000428605.1 Thioalkalivibrio sp. ALE19 | reverse complement strand
GAGCAACGGCCGCATCAGGCACTGGGCTATGCGGCGCCACGGGCCCACCCCGCGTTAAGCGCGTAGGGTGTGCAAAAACCCGGGGGTCATTACAGTGACCCGGTATCTGAATCATGACTCGAGCGGCGTCAACCGCTTCGACAGCATGAACCGGGAGTGGAAGGACGTCGTCGCCAAAGTCAAGAATGGCGCGAAGCTGAACAAGAACTCCGAAGAAGTCGAGAACACCGTCTCCAGCTGGCACCAGGAACAACGTGACCTGAGCCTCGTTCTTTCACGGAAACTCGGGCAGGCCGTCAAACTGCGCCTGAGCCGGACACACCGCACCGACCCGCAGGCCCGCCTGAAAAGTGATTGCGAGCTCCTCGCCTGCGAACACGTACTGCGCTGCGAACTGGACATCCCGCACGCCGCGGCCGAGCTTCACGTGGAAGCCAACCTCGAGAAACGCGTGATCGTCACGAGCATGCGGCTCGACGCACCGAAGGACAAAAAGAAGACCAGCGCCCGCGTCAACTGGCTACGCCGCCAGCTCGACAACGTCGAATCCGAGGGCTTCTTCGTCAAGGCGATCCGTCCGGGCAAGGCCGAATCCACGCAGGCCCCTCTCGGCCTGGTACTGGAAGACCCTGAACACCTCGAGTCCGAGAATACCGACGCCGTTCCAACTGCCTTCGAAGTGCGCTATGTGACCGATCAAGCCTCCCGCTTCTCCGGCAACAAGGTGTTCATCGAGGAACTTGAGCGTGCCGTGCCCCATTTCTACGAACAGGTTGGCCAGCGACTCCGGGCATGGGTGCCACCGCCGCCGAAAATGAAATCTGACCCCGTCAACACGGCGTCCGAGACCGAACAAGAAGAAGAGACCACCCCACAAGACGACGGGCCGAACTAACGACATGCCTGACCAATGGCACTGAGCATGCCCCCCGGGGCACCCCTAGGCTGCTGTAACGCCAGCCATGAGCCGCGCGGGTGCGACAGCACCCGCGTCGCGCTCCATGGCCTTGTTATGCAGCATCTAGCGGCTTGATGCGTTTCACTTC
>NZ_AUAG01000068.1:0-1071 GCF_000428605.1 Thioalkalivibrio sp. ALE19 | reverse complement strand
TGTACCCGTTCGCAGGCCGCGCGGATGTCGTCATCCGGCAGCATGGTGCGTTCGGGCGGCAGGGTCACGCGGTTGGCGCTGCCGTTGGGCAGCAGCCGCGGCACCGATTCGCGGCAGGAGGGGCAATGCCAGGTGGCTACGCGCAGATTCGCGATCAGATTCCAGGAAAGGCGTATTTGGTAAGTGTTGCGGCGTTGGCGACGCGCTCACTCCCGATGACGAGCAACTGTGTGTAAAATGGCTGAGCTAGCTAGAGAGGCGAGGCGAAACATGGAAGCAACCAAGACTCCCAAAGCGCAGGCACACGACCTGATCGACGAACTTCCGGACAACGCCAGTTGGGAGGACGTCGTGTATCGCCTGGAGCTGCATGCGTCCATCGAACGCGGGCTGGCCGATAGTGAGGACGGGCGTGTGATGCCGCAGGTGGAGGTGGAGCGGCGGTTCGGCCTGCGGCGGTGAGCGCGGTTCACTGGACGGACGAGGCGCTTGCGTGCCTTGAGGAGCTGCATGCGCACATCATCAACCCGAATCCCTCGCGAGAAGCACCGACGCGAACTGATGTCGCATTCGCCACCTTGAAAGTGACACGTTTGGGGAGGGCTGGCGGGGCGGCCTTGGTCCGCTATGCTTGAGGTGTTATAAGGGTGAGTCACTGCCTGCATGCAGTTCGGCCAAGTGTCGCTCGTACAGTTCCCAGATCCGCGGGGCAATCGCCCCGCGTGATCCGGGGTAGGTGAGGCGGTCGGGGTCGAAGTCGGTCAGGTATTCGATCTCGGTGCAGCGCAGTTCGCCGGCGATCACGTTGAAGATGAGCAGCTGGGTCCCGCGTTCGGCCAGCGGGACCAGGGCACCGATCACGCCAGTGTCGTTCAGCCCGGGTTCGCCCCGGGCGTCGCCTTCCTCGGCCGGTGGGCGCACCAGCGTGCCCAGCAGTTCCTGGAACGCCTGGTCGCAGGCGTAGCACACCTCCGGGGCGCGCAGACCCTGTACCCGTTCGCAGGCCGCGCGGATGTCGTCATCCGGCAGCATGGTGCGTTCGGGCGGCAGGGTCACGCGGTTGGCGCTGCC
>NZ_AUAG01000067.1:0-1100 GCF_000428605.1 Thioalkalivibrio sp. ALE19 | reverse complement strand
GCCCGAGGCAAACGCCCGTCCGTTCGCGGCCGAGGCCGCTCCTACGCACCCGCCACCCGCCTGTGGGAGCCTGCTTGCAGGCGAACCGGGGCACCCCCTACCGCAGAATCAGCGCGTCACCGCTGGGCTCCACCTCCACCCGATCGAGGAAGGTCCGCCCCAGGCGCGCCCGGTGGATGTGATCGTCCGGCACGATCACCGCGCTCACGCCACTGCGGCGGATGCCGCCCACCCGCACTTCATCCAGCGTGACGCGGCGGGCGTTCACGCGGCCGCGCTCGGTACGCAGGTGCACGGTATTGCCGGCGTCGGCGTCCACCCCGGCGCGTTCGGCGTCGCGCTCGCGCAGCATCATCGATTCGGCCTCGCGGTCCACCTCCATGGTGATGGCCCGGCCGTTCACGCCCACGGTCAGGCTGTGCACCCCGCGAGAATCGGGGTACACGGTGATCCCGGGGCCGGCGGCCTCTCTCTCACGGCCCGCGGCTTCACCATCGGCCGAATCCGCATCGCCAGCCCCTGTGGAAGCGGGTTCCCCCGCCCCGCGCTCCAGCCAGCGGGTCTCCCCCGCGAACTCCACCTGTACGCGTCCGCCGCCCGCCTGCAGCACCCGAACCCCGCCGGGACCGCTCTCGCCCTCGGCCACCACGGCCCGCTCGCCGTCCACCGACAGCACCGCCCGGCCGTCGAACACGGCGTGGACGGTGACGTCGGCGGCGGCAGCGCCGGGGAGCACGAGGGCGGCGGCGAGCATGGCGAAGCGGGCGGCGTAGCGTATTTTCCGGAATTTAATCATTGTTCTTTGTATACCACCTTGGCGTTTCGCCTGCGAGCAGGCTCCCACAGACCGGTGTGGCGGGGGCCGCGTTGGAGCGGCCTCGGCCGCGAACCGGACGTGCGTGCGCCCCGGGCTCCGGCTGTTCGCCTGCAAGCAGGCCCCCTGCGCGATGGGGCGCATCCAGACCCCGATCGGCCAGAGGGCTGGCCTCCCACAGGGTGCCGGGCCCGTAGACATGATGGATTGACCTGCCCGACCTCGAGAGCGTGGGTTATGTTCTCGGGGTTGGGACAACCACCTTCAACACAGAGCCAATATCGAG
>NZ_AUAG01000066.1:0-1108 GCF_000428605.1 Thioalkalivibrio sp. ALE19 | reverse complement strand
AAGAAGGAAGAGGAGAAGAAGAAGCCGGCCCCGGCCCCGCGCGCCCGGACGCAGCAGAAGTCCGCCACCGCGGACAGCAGCGAAGAATGGGAAGAGTTCTGACCTCCGGGGACGCTGACCAGAGGCGCAGACGGAGCCGACAGCAGGCCCGGTGGCCATGACCCGGCGACGTACATCCGTCGCCTCGACCGAACCTTTCGCTCCGCCGGACCGGCGGAGCCCACCCGATTCCGGACCAGGAGAGCAACATGGCGGCTGAAGACAACGCGGACGGGATCACCATTTCCGCAGACGAATACAACGAACTGATCCGCATGCGCTGGGCGGTGGATACGGCCACCCAGCCGTTCATGATGATCCGGCCGGACTGGACCATCAATTACCTTAACGAACCGATGAAGCGGCTGCTGCAGGAACGCGCCGGGGATATCCGCGCCGCCGGCGGCACACCCACCGCGTCGACCGGCGAAAAGCTGGACCGGGTCTTCCCCCAGCTGCTGCCCGAACGCGCGGTGATGGACCGTTGCCGCCACGAGGGGATCGACCGTGAATACACCATGGGCGAGGCAATCCTCAAGGTCCACGTGACCGGCGAGGACTCCGAGGAAGGCGAATTCCTCGGCAATACCCTGGAGTGGTTCGACCTGACCGCCCAGCGCGATGCCGAAAGCCAGATCGAGAAACTGATCCGCGAGGTCCTCGAAGGCCGCCTGGACGAGCGCATCGATACCGAGGAGCTGGACGGTTTCGTCCGCCAGCTGGGCGACGAGCTCAACCGCCTGATCGATTCGGTCAAGGAACCTGTGGACGAAGCCATCGAAGCGGTCCAGGCCCTGGCGCAGGGCGATCTCACCGTACGCATGGAGGGTGATTACAAGGGCGAGTTCGGTCGCATGCAGGAGGCGATCAACGGTTCCATGGATCACCTCGACGACCTGGTGAGGCAAATCCTGGAGGGCGCCGACAACGTGCGTTCGGCCTCCTCCGAGATCGCCCAGGGCAACACCGATCTGTCCCAGCGCACCGAGGAACAGGCCTCCTCGCTGGAGGAAACCGCCTCTTCCATGGAAGAGATGACCTCCACGGTCAAATCCAACGCCGACAACTC
>NZ_AUAG01000065.1:0-1233 GCF_000428605.1 Thioalkalivibrio sp. ALE19 | reverse complement strand
AGGCGCAGGGTGCTCCACAGGCCATCGGGGCCCATGCGCAGACGCGCGATGGCGGAACGCCCGGGGCCACGCGAACCGGTGCCGGCGCCCTGCATCTGTGCCTCCAGTTCCGGCAGGGCCCATTCCGGTAGCGAGGCCACGCCGCGCCCGCTGGCGACCAGCTGCAGCAGCATGGCCGTCACCTCGGTGGTGCGTCGGGGCAACGAGATGCCCGCCGGGTGCAGGAAGTGCCGGCAGATATCCAGGCGCTCCTCCTCCACCGGGTAGGTGATCAGGGTCTCGCCCTGGAGGTCGGCGGGCTCCACGTAGCTGGCCCCCTCCAGACGATGCCCGCGCGGCACGATCAGCAGGTTCTCGTACTCCAGCAGGTCCAGCGCGATCAGCTCCGGGTCTTCCACCGGATCGGGCGATACCGCCGCATCGACCTCGCGTTCGCGCAGGGCATTCAGGGCATCGAAACCATGGCTCAGGCTCAGGTCCAGCTCTACCTCGGGCCAGTGTTCGCGGAAGGCCGCCAACGAGGGCATCAGCCACTGGAAGCAACTGTGGCATTCCAGCGCGAGGTACAGCCGCCCGCCACGGCCGTCGCGGATGCGGGCGATGTCGCGCTCGGTCGCGGCCACCTCCGGCAGCACGCGCTCGGCGGCCTGCAGCAGGCGCGTGCCCGCCGGCGACAGCCGTACCGGCGAGCTGCGCCGTTCGAACAGCACCACGTCCATGCGCTCTTCCAGCTGCCGCAGCTGATGCGACAGCGCCGACTGGGTGACGCACAGCGACTCGGCCGCCGCCGTCACGCTGCCCAGGCGCACGATCTCGTGCAGTGCCCGCAAATGCCGGATCTCCAGCATGCCGCCCTCCTTCATGAGCCTGTCTCACATACTACGTGACAAAAACTTGTTTTACTCATGCGTGGACAGGGTGGAAACTAACCCTCGTGCTCACCCGCCGTGGCGCCTTCATCGGGGCACCGGGGCGGAAGAGCCTGCCACGCGGCTGACATGCTGCTGTATCTGCGTGACATCTCCGTTGGACCGGCACGTCGGGGTGGTGTCCCGACACGCCGCGGGAAGGGAGTCCCCCGCCGCATCGACGCTTTTTCTTGGCTGGGTGTCGATGCGGCTTTTTTGTGCGCGCTTTCCCCCGGCGCCGCTGCCCCGTGTGCCCCGCAGGAGCGCAGCCCTCTGCGCGATCCGGCGCCGGGGCTGGCCCGATCGGCCAGAGGGCTGGCCTCCT
>NZ_AUAG01000064.1:0-1269 GCF_000428605.1 Thioalkalivibrio sp. ALE19 | reverse complement strand
TCAGCCTCCCGTTCGCTCATCGGGCACAATACTCATCCACTCCCGGGCATGAAACAGGGGTGCCTTCTCTCGCGGTATGCAATCAGACGAGACCTGACATCTACAGCCTGCCGATGATCCTGGCCGTCGGCTACCGGGTGCGTTCCCCCCGGGGCACCCAGTTTCGCCAGTGGGCCACTGCCCATCTGGAGGAGTACCTGGTCAAGGGCTTCGTCATGGACGACCAGCGCCTGAAGGATCCCGGCGGCGCAGAGACGAGGCACCGGAGGCCGATGCCGAGGACTTGCAGGAGCTGGAGGCGCTGGAGGAGCGGATCAGGAAGGAGGGCAAGCCATGAATGCTGCCTCCTCTGCCATGCGGCTGGGGGCCATGGGCCTTGTAGACCGCGGTCGGCACCACGCAGATCGCTCATGTGCTGGTGTCGCGGTTCGGCATCTTCGTCATCGAGACGAAGAACATGCGGGGGCTGGATCTTCGGCGGTGAGCTTCAGGCCCAGTGGACCCGGAAGATCTACCGGCGGTCGTTCCGGCTTCAGAACCCGTTGCGCCAGACCCGACGGGCGTACGTGGAGGGTTTGCGGGAGCGTCACGCGGCGCTGGTGGCACCCGGTTGTCCGCAATGTGGCAGCGCTTGATGTCTTGATGTTTTGATGTGTTGACGCTAAAGTCTCTTGGTGTGGTTGTGTGGAGGAGCTCCATGAGCGAGACACCGAAACGTTCGACGGTTTATTTCGATCCTCAGTTGCATGCGGCGCTGCGGCTGAAGGCTGCGCATACGAATCGTTCCTTGTCGGATATCGTCAACGAGGCGGTTCGTGCGGCATTGGCCGAGGATCAGGAAGATCTGGCGGCGTTCGAGGAACGGGTCTCCGAGCCAACCATGAGCTATGAGGCCCTGCTCGATGATTTGAAGGCTCATGGAAAGATATAGGCTTGTATTCAAGAAGTCCGTTGCCAAAGACCTTCGTTCAATCCCGAACAAAGATGTGGCTCGCATTCTTCAGCGCATGGAGGCGCTGCAGGATGATCCCCGTCCGGTCGGCAGTGAAAAGCTCTCGGGACAGGAGCGCTACCGCATCCGGCAAGGCGTGTACCGAATCATTTACGAAGTGGTGGATGACCTCCTGGTCGTGACGGTTGTGAAGGTCGGTCATCGTAAGCAGGTCTACATGTAAGGTCTCGTCTGATTGCATACCGCGAGAGAAGGCACCCCTGTTTCATGCCCGGGAGTGGATGAGTATTGTGCCCGATGAGCGAACGGGAGGCTGA
>NZ_AUAG01000063.1:0-1332 GCF_000428605.1 Thioalkalivibrio sp. ALE19 | reverse complement strand
CGTAGACATGATGGATTGACCTGCCCGACCTCGAGAGCGTGGGTTATGTTCTCGGGGTTGGGACAACCACCTTCAACACAGAGCCAATATCGAGGGGGCAGGTCATGAACCAGTTTAGCGCGGAAGGGATGAAGGATGCAGGGCCGGTGTCGGGTCTGGCCGGCGTGAGGCAGGCGGTGGAGCAGGCCGCCGATGTGTACGGCGTCTACATCGGGCTGGACGTGCACAAGGAGACGATCGCGGTGGCGGTGGCCGAGTGCGGTCGTGGAGCGCCGGAGTATTACGGCGAGATTCCCAACACGCCGAAGAAGGTGGCCCGGCTGCTCGAGCGGCTCAGCGCCCGGTACGGCGGCGAGCGGCTGTTGTGGGTGTACGAGGCCGGTCCGTGCGGATACGGGCTGTATCGGCAGATCCTCACCACCGGCCATGATTGCGAGGTCGTGGCCCCGTCCCTGATTCCGCAGAAGGCGGGCGAGCGGCGCAAGACCGACCGCCGCGATGCGCTGGGCCTGGCGCGGTTGTCGCGCGCCGGGGAACTGACCGCCGTCTGGGTCCCGACGCCGGAACAGGAGGCCATCCGCGACCTGACCCGCGCGCGGGAGGACATGAAGAAGCTGGAGCTCAAGGCGCGGCAGACGCTGGGCGCGTTTCTGCTGCGTCACGGCAAGGTGTATCCGGGCAAGAGCCGCTGGACACAGGCGCACTTTCGGTGGCTGGAGACGGTGACCTTCGACTCGCCCGTCCAGCAGATCGTGCTGCAGGAGTACATCGAGGCGGTCAGGGTGGCCCAGCGGCAGGTCGCCGGCCTGGAGCAGCAGATGCGCGAGGCGTTGCCGCACTGGTCACTTGCCCCGGTGGCGGAGGGCCTGATGGCCATGCGGGGCATCGGCCTGATCAGCGCCATGACGATCCTGGCGGAACTGGGGGACATCAGCCGGTTCGACTCCCCGCGCCAGCTGATGGCCTATCTCGGACTGGTGCCCAGCGAGCACTCCAGTGGTTCCAGCCGTCGCCAGGGAGGCATCACCAGGACCGGCAACGGGCATGTGCGGCGCGTCCTGGTGGAGGCCGCCTGGAACTACCGCTTCCCGGCACGCAAGACCCGCGAGATCGAGCGGCGCGCCGAGAAGGCCTCGGTGAAGGTCCAGGGCATCGCCTGGGAGGCGCAAAAGCGGTTATGCGGGCGCTACCAGCACCTGATGCGGGCCGGCAAGCTCAAGCAGCAGGTGACCACCGCGGTGGGCCGGGAACTGGCCGGCTTTATCTGGGCCATTGCCTGCGAGGTCATGGGCAGGGACCACGGCAGCCGGGCCACGGCCTGAGGCCGGCGGG
>NZ_AUAG01000062.1:0-1888 GCF_000428605.1 Thioalkalivibrio sp. ALE19 | reverse complement strand
CCCGCCGCCGAGCCGGCTGCAGCTGCGGCGGCGCCGCTGACGGCTCCGGCGGCCGCGGCGCCGGCACCTTCTTCCGCCGGGATTTGCGGTTCGGCTTCGTCCCCGCGGGCCGAACGGCCCTCGCCCGACTTCGCCTGCGCGCTTCCCTTTTTGCCGCCGGAAGCGGACTTGCCCCCGCCCCCGGTCTGACGGCGTCCCAGCATGATGCCGGCCACCAGGAACAGGCCGAGGCCCAGCGCCATGGACCCCAGTGCAACCAGCACCGGCGGTCGGGTCAGCTGTTCGCTCAGCGGCACCTCGTCGGGGCCCGGCCGGCTTTCCACCTCGACCAGCCGTTCCTCGACTTCGACCAGGCGGTCGCGCAGCTGATCACGCTCGGTGCGCAGGGTGTCCAGGTCCTGTTCCATCTGCTGGCGCAGTTCTTCGGCCGCGGCGTCGGTCCCCGCATCCAGACGCTCCGACTCCAGCAGGAACCGCAGCTCTTCCACGGCCTCGCGCAATTCGTCGATCTCGGCATCGCGCGAGGCCAGACGTTCTTCGATCGCGGCACGCGACATGCCTTCGCGGCCCTCGTCCACCGCTTCGAAGCGGTCCTCCACACGCACGGCGCCCGGGTCCCAGTTCTCAATGTGACGCAGGACCTCGGCGCGGGCACTGTCCCGGTCACGCCGGGCGAACGCCGACTCCGGCGGCCGCTCCAGTACCGTCCCGGCCCGGAGCGTATTCACGTTCTGTTCGGCGAAGGCCTCGGGATTGGCCTCGAGGAAGGCGAGCATGGCTTCGTTGACCGACACGCCCGGGGGCAGATCAAAGGTCTGCACGATGCTGTACAGGGTGTCGCCGCGCTGCACCTCGTGGGTCGGTCGGTCGGGCGATTCGGCCAGCACGGGCGTCACGCCTGCGGCGACCAGACCGAGCGCCAGGGTCAGGCCGCGCACGGTGCCCGCCAGTCCGGAGCCATTGCGGCTGTGTTCCACCCGTCGATCCAAACCTGAACCCTCTGTTGAAATCCGCTGGCCACGAAGCGTGGCCTCGAGGAGGGTAACGGCCCGTGCAAGCCGTGCTGAAGCCCCCGGCCGGCAGGGTGCAAGCCGACACCGTTTGACTCACAATCCCGGCTTGCGAACAAAAACATGCTGGAGGAGAAGATGCAGAAACGTTTTGCCCCCGGACTGGCCCTGGCCGGCCTGTTCACCCTGGGCCTTGCCGGGCCTGCTTCGGCGCTGGAAGTCGGCATCACCCCGGACCTGCAGTCGCTGGAGGTCCCGCACGGTGACGAGACCGTCACCATCCAGCGCATCCAGGACACCGAGAACCGGCTGGACAACGAATTCGCGAAGACCTCGCGCCCCTGCCCGCCGTTCTGCGTCCAGCCCATGGACCTGGGCCGTGGCGTGGAAACCCTCGGCGAGGCGGAGTTCCTCGAGTATCTCGGCCAGCTCGGCGAGCGCGACGACCTGCTGATCATCGATTCGCGCGGCCCCGACTCCTACGCCCGCGGCACCATCCCCGGGGCCATCAACATCCCGTGGCAGGAGCTGAACATCGACGGCGACGCCGAGCCCGCGGACGTACGCGACATCATGCTCGACAAGTTCAGCGTGATGGATCACTGGGATCTGCTGGACTTCTCCAACGCGAAGACCCTGGTGCTGTTCTGCAACGGCCCGTGGTGCGGCCAGTCGCCCACCAACATCCGCACGCTGACCAACCTCGGGTACCCGGGCCACAAGATCAAGTGGTACCGCGGCGGCATGCAGATGTGGCACACCCTGGGCCTGACGACCGTCGAAGGCCGGTAGGAGATTCTATGTCTGCGTGCAAGGGTTCGGGGGTCGGTAGTCGGTCTGGTTTTTCATGAGGGCGAAGGCGACGCGGGCGAGTTTGC
>NZ_AUAG01000061.1:0-2121 GCF_000428605.1 Thioalkalivibrio sp. ALE19 | reverse complement strand
CCGGCCAGGCCCGATCGGCCAGGGGCTGGCCTCCTGCATCGGCCTCCGCGGCCGTGCGACCGTGCGGGTCCAGCAAGAGCAGGCTCCGCGCCGGGGCGGTCAACGCACGGGCCATGGTCTCGTCCACATACCGCTCGCAGAGCCCACTGCCATGAGGTGTAATCAATTCCATTCCGTCATCCGCTACTCGATTCCATCCAAATCCCGTAGGAGCCTGCTCGCAGGCGAAGCCCCTGCCCGCGTCCGACTCCGGCAGAGGCTTCGCCGCCATGGCCGGTTACGGGAATCAAGCGGCTCTGGATCGCAAGAGCGGCCATGCGCCCTGTTTGGATGCTTCGAGGATCACGACTTCGACGATCGTTCCGTCTTCTGCGTAGCTCACGTGCGTATTCCAGTCCTGCGAGCATTCGCGCGTGATCGGCTTGTCCGAGAGGTGAAGCACGAGAACGTCGTCCACTTCGTCATACGTGGTGCGCATCGTCATTCTCTCCAGTCAAAGTGGTGCATAACGGTTTTGACCACCAAATGCTCCTCAAGGATCACGGCTGCACAGATAAGATTATCGGACCGCCCCTCGAAGTGTTTCGCCACCCAAAGCCGTATCTCGTCCTTGTAACGCACGCCGCCGCACTCGAGCAATTCCAGGAGGTCGGCTTCGGAGATACCGCGCTGTTTCATTCGTTCTTCCGCGTGGCGCGTTACGGTCACCCGCCGTTCAAATCTCTGGGAATGCATTCCATTGCCTTCGGTCAAGTCTTCTGCAGGAGGCCGGCCCCCTGGCCGATGGGGGTATACCCGGCGCCGCATCGCGCAGGGGGCTGCGCTCCTACAGGCGGGAAACCCCAAAATCCGTAGGAGGCCAGCCCTCTGGCCGATGGGCCTGTCCAACATCCGATCGGCCAGGGGGCTGGCCTCCTGCGGGGGATTAATCGTTGTTGAACAGGTCGCGGGTGTAGATCTTGTGGGTCTGGTCGCGGATGTCGTCGGTGATGCGGTTGGCGACGATCACGTCGGCCTCGCGCTTGAACTGTTCGAGGTCGCGGATGACGCGGGAGCGGTAAAACTCGTCGTCCGGGAGCTCGGGCTCGTACACGATCACCTCGATGCCCTTGGCCTTGATGCGCTTCATCACGCCCTGGATGGCGGAGGCGCGGAAGTTGTCGGACCCGCTCTTCATCACCAGGCGGTAGATGCCCACCACCTTCGGGTTGCGGGCGATCACGGCATCGGCGATGAAGTCCTTGCGCGTGCGGTTGGCGTCGACGATGGCCTTGACGATGTTATTGGGGATCTCGTCGTAGTTGGCCAGCAGCTGCTTGGTGTCCTTCGGCAGGCAGTAGCCGCCGTAGCCGAACGACGGGTTGTTGTAGTGGCTGCCAATGCGCGGGTCCAGGCACACGCCGTCGATGATCTGCCGGGTATCCAGGCCGTGGGTCTCGGCGTAGCTGTCCAGCTCGTTGAAATAGGCGACGCGCATGGCCAGGTAGGTGTTGGCGAACAGCTTGATCGCCTCGGCCTCGGTGGAGTTGGTGAACAGCATGGGGATGTCGTCGTCCACGGCGCCTTCGGCCAGCAGATTGGCAAAGGTTTCGGCGCGATCGGACTGTTCACCGACGATGATCCGCGACGGGTGCAGGTTGTCGTGCAGGGCCTGCCCCTCGCGCAGGAACTCGGGCGAGAACACGACGTTGTCGGTCTCCATCTGCGCCTTGATCTCGCGCGTGTAGCCCACGGGCACGGTGGACTTGATCACCATGGTGGCGTGCGGGTTGATGGCCAGCACGTCGCGGATGACGGATTCGACCGAGCGGGTATTGAAGTAGTTGGTCTGCGGGTCGTAGTCGGTGGGCGTGGCGATGATGATGAACTCCGCGCCCTGGTACGCCTGCTGCGGATCCAGGGTCGCGGTCAGGTTCAGGGAGCCGTTGCCCAGGAACTCCTCGATCTCGGCATCGATGATCGGCGATTCGCCCCGGTTGATCTTCTCGACCTTCTCCGGCACCACGTCCAGCGCCACCACCTCGTGGTGCTGCGCCAGCAGCACGGCATTCGACAGGCCCACATAACCGGTTCCGGCCACCGCAATCTTCATTCCGTCATCCTTCCTGGTCTGTTTTGATT
>NZ_AUAG01000060.1:0-2207 GCF_000428605.1 Thioalkalivibrio sp. ALE19 | reverse complement strand
CTCGATATTGGCTCTGTGTTGAAGGTGGTTGTCCCAACCCCGAGAACATAACCCACGCTCTCGAGGTCGGGCAGGTCAATCCATCATGTCTACGGTGCTCCTACCCGCCTGTGGGAGCGTGCTTGCACGCGAACAGGCCGGTTCGCGGCCGAGGCCGCTCCTACGGGGCCGCCCAGCCGCGGGCGCGCATGTCGGCCAGGATGTTGTCCACCACGGCACTCAGGGTCGGCACGAATTCGTGGCCCGCCTGGAGCGCATCCGCCAGGGTGGTGGGGGCCTCGATGTATTCGTGCACCATTTGATTGCGCAGCTTGCGCATCGCGAGCCACTCATCACTGGAAGGGATCAGCCCGAGTTTTTCCGCCCGGTCGAGGTTGTCGATCGCCGCGCCAAGGCGTTCGCCGAGCGCCTCGAGGTACACGGGCAGCAGCTTGTCGCCCAGCGTATCCTGCAGACGTCCGAAGCGGCTCACGAAGGCTTCGACACGCTCGGCTTCGTCGACGTTGTCGGCCAGTGCACCCGCGCGGGCCGGGGTGAAAGGCTCGCTGAAGACGCGTTGATCGGTCGTCTCCAGATGCTGGCGTTCGCGCTGAACCACGCGACCGAGAAACCGGAGACGCTCGAGCTGTTCGGGGTCGATGTTCACAGAAGCTGTCCCTGCTGTTCGGCCATGCGGTGAACGGCGCTGCGGGGCAGATTCGGGGCAGACAGGACGACATCGACCGAGCGCCCGTCCAGCCGGCGGCTGAGCCGGGCCGAGAGACGCGCGGCAAGCACCGCGGGACGCTCGACCGGCTGTTCGAGCTCGACGAGCACGTCCACGTCCCCGCCACGTCGGGTATCGTCCAGCCGCGATCCAAACAGGCGAACGCGCGCGTCGGGCCCGCATTCGTGGCGCACGACGTCGCGGATCGCTCGTATATGTTGCGGACTCAGGCGCATGAGGCCGATTGTAGCAGGGGCTTCGCGGCCGAGGCCGCTCCTACGGTGATGCCCCCATCCGCGAACGGCGGCGGGTCAGACCTGGTAGTAGTCGCGGTACCAGGCGACGAAGCTGGCCACGCCTTCTTCCACGCTGGTGGTGGGTTCGTAGCCGGTGTCGGCGCGCAGGTCTTCGACGTCGGCGTAGGTGTCGGGGACGTCGCCGGGCTGCAGGGGCAGCAGGTTCTTCTCGGCCTTCTTGGCGAGGTTCTCTTCCAGCACTTCGATGTAGTGCATCAGCTCCACCGGGCGGTGGGCGCCGATGTTGTACAGGCGATAGGGGGCGGCGCTGGTGGCGGAGTCGGGCTGCGCCCCGCTCCACTCGGGGTTGGGCTGGGCCGGACGGTCCAGGGTGCGGATCACGCCTTCGACGATGTCGTCGATGTAGGTGAAATCGCGCCGGTGGTTGCCGTAGTTGAAGACGTCGATCGGCTCGCCGGCGAGGATCTTCTGCGTGAACATGAACAGCGCCATGTCCGGCCGGCCCCAGGGGCCGTACACGGTAAAGAAGCGCAGGCCGGTGGTGGGCAGCTGGTACAGGTGGCTGTAGGTGTGCGCCATCAGCTCGTTGGCCTTCTTGCTCGCGGCGTAGAGGCTGAGCGGGTGGTCGACGTTGTGGTGGACGGAGAACGGCATCTCCTCGTTGGCGCCGTAGACCGAGCTGGAGCTGGCGTAGACCAGGTGCTCCACGCCGTTGTGGCGGCAGCCCTCCAGGATGTTGCCGAAGCCGACCAGGTTGGTGTCGATGTAGGCGGCCGGGTTCTCCAGCGAGTAGCGCACGCCGGCCTGGGCCGCCAGGTTGACCACGCGCTGCGGCTGGTGCTCGCGGAACACCCGCTGCATCGCCTCGCGGTCGGCGATGTCCACGCGCTCCTCGGTGAAGCGCTCGTGGTCCTGGATGCGGGCCAGGCGCGCCTTCTTGAGCGAGACGTCGTAGTAGTCGTTCAGGTTGTCGACGCCGATGACCTCGTCGCCGCGCTCCAGCAGGCGCAGGGCCAGGGCATTGCCGATGAACCCGGCCGTTCCAGTAATCAGAATCTTCATGACGTGTCCTTGTTCGCCTGTTGTTCGGTTATCGCGCGCCCCGCTGGGGGCGCCGGGCCCCGGCGGGCCCCGGCGGGTCCGCGGCCCCCGGCCCGTAGGAGGCCGGCCCCCCGGCCGATCCGCCCCGGCGGGTTGGCGTGGCCCCGATCGGCCAGGGGGCTGGCCTCCTACCGGTGCGCCGG
>NZ_AUAG01000059.1:0-2352 GCF_000428605.1 Thioalkalivibrio sp. ALE19 | reverse complement strand
CCGTGGTCACCGTGGTCACCGTGGTCACCGTGGTCACCGTGGTCGTGGTCCATCGCGGACGGATCATGTTCGAGACCGTCGGTTTCAAGGTACCCCTCGTCACCCGGCGCCCCGCCCGGCAGTTCACCGGCCACGGTAAAGGTCAGATCCACCCGGGCCCGCCAGTAGTCACCCAGCGCGGCCACCGCGCGCTGCCAGTCGGCCAGCTCTTCCTGCTTGGTCACCAGCAGATCGAAGACATCGTCGAACATGAAGTTCACGCGTTCCTGCATGCGCTCCACCTCGATCTCGCGGGCCGGGACCAGTTCGTAGCGCCTGGTACTGAACTTGTCGCGGTGATGAGCCAGCCGCACGAAGTGCTGGTGGACGTCGGCGGTCACGGCCTGCTCCAGCTGGGCCCGTCGGGCCTCGCCGTCCTCCAGCCGCGCCTCGGCACGGGCGATGCCGGCCTGGTTCTGGTTGAAGATCGGCAGGGTGAAGGAGATGCCTCCGCCCCACAGGCGGGTGCCGTCGGTCTCGCGCTCGAACTCGATACCGGGCTCGATGTCGCCCAACCAGCGATAGCGCCGCACCAGGGCCACGCCCTCGGTGAGCCCCTCCAGGGCGTGATCCAGAGCCCGCAGATCCAGACGCTGCTCCAGGGCCTGCTCGACCAGGGCCTCGCGATCCTCCAGGCCGGCCAGCGGCAATGGCAGCCTGCCGGGGACCTCCCAGTCATCGACGTGACCGGGCAGCCCCATCAGGTGGGCCAGACGCAGACGGGTCTCGCGCTCGCGCTGCCGTGCATCCTCGAGCTTCAGCCGCGCTTCGGCGGCCCGGATATTCAGCCGGGCACGTTTGAGGTCGGTGATGTTGCCGGCGTCATAGAAGCGTTCGCCCAGCAACGAGCCCAGGTCCGCGGCACGGGTCTCCAGCGCCTGCACCTGCGCCCGCTGGCGCGCGGCCACCGCGTCATACCAGGCACGCTCGGTGTCCGAGGCCAGGGCCACCATGCCTTCGGCCAGCTGCAGACGGGTGGACTCCCAGTGGGCCTCGGCGATGTCCTGACGCGCACTGCGCATCAGCAGGCCGGAGATCCCCCAGGCCAGACCGACCCCGGTCTCGTTGCCGCCACCGCCCTCGGGGCGCATCACCGACAGCGACAGGGTGGGATTGGAGAACTGGGCGGCCTCGACCACGTCGGCGGCCGTCAGATCCAGTTCGGCGTAGGCCTGCTGCATGCGCGGGTTGCGCCACAGGGCCTGATGGATGGCCTCCTCGAGCGTCAGCTCGCCGGAGGGTCGGGGCATCTCCGACTCGGGCAGGTCGATCCCCTGCACCGAGACATCCTCCGCCAGGTCGGAGCGATCCAGCTCGGGCGCGGTGACCGCGCAGCCGGCGAGGAACAGCACCGACACGACGGGGAGCAGCAATCGGGTTGCTCGCATCGTGAAAATCTCCTTGATCGGACTTCGATTCCGCATCCCGCGCGAACGCGCGACACGGCCTTGCCATCCGCCGGCACCGGGTGGAACCCGGACGTGCGGAAAGCTCCGGCGCTCGGGCCGGTACAGTCAGATCAGGAGAGGATCGGGGGTCGGTACAACGCGGCCGCGGGCGGGCCGTTCTGGAAGGAATACAGGCTCATGGCCTGCTTCACCGGGGCCGAAAAATCGGTTCCGGACGAAGTCGGCATGCCCTGGCAGTGACCGCAGGCGGAACAGCTGGCCAGACAGCTGGCGTCCACGCAGTCGGCGTGCGCGAGCGGGTCACCAGGATGGGAAGAGTCGGAAGTCGCGGGGGCATGGTGATCGTGATGCGACTCATCGGCGTGCCCGGCGTGCTGATCATGCCCATGGTGGTGGTGCGATTCGCCACCATGGGCATGGTCCTGCCCGTGACCGGCGTGCGGATCATCGGCGGACGGGGCTGCGTGCATCGCCGCATGACCGGCGTGAGCGTCTTCCATGCCCACTGCCGCAGCCACCGCCGGCAGGCCGGCAATCGCCGCCACCAGCATCCAGCACAGCAGTTGTTGGAAGACCTGTTTCACGTCAGTCGAAACCTCGTCTCGAGGGGCGGTGCCACCCGGTAACCACGTCAGAAACTACCACAACCCGCGGTTCCCTGTAGACGCGACCCCGGCATTCTGCAATCCAGCGCCGGGGCACCCGCGGAGATCGCCACGGCGCTGCGCGCCTCGCGATGACGGGAACCCCGCCAGCCCCCGTCATTGCGAGGAGCCGAAGGCGACGCGGCAACCTCGGAACCGGACACAGGCGCCACCCACCCCGCGATGACGGAACCCGTCCAGCCCCCGTCATTGCGAGGAGCCGAAGGCGACGCGGCAATCTCCGCACAAGGCCCCGGCGC
>NZ_AUAG01000058.1:0-2367 GCF_000428605.1 Thioalkalivibrio sp. ALE19 | reverse complement strand
CGAGCAACGGCCGCATCAGGCACTGGGCTATGCGGCGCCACGGGCCCACCCCGCGTTAAGCGCGTAGGGTGTGCAAAAACCCGGGGGTCATTACAATCGTCCATAATGAGGGGTGTGGCAACGGACGGACGTGACAGGTCGCGGACTCGGGAGGGGAGCTTGGCGGAGCCGCTGCGGGTGGTGGTGTGCCCGGACAGTTTCAAGGGCAGTCTGGCGGCGGAGGAGGTGGCCGCGGCGATGGTGCGCGGGGTGCTGGCCGCCCGGCCGGACGCCCGGGTGCGCGCCCTGCCGATGGCCGATGGGGGCGAGGGCACGGCGTGGCGGGTGAGCCGGGCGGCGGGCTGGGGATGGCGCCAGGCGCGGGTCACCGGCCCCGACGGAACGGCGCTGCAGGCCGGCTGGGGACTGGACCCGCAGGGTCGCCGGGCGGTGCTGGACGTCGCCGCGGCCTGCGGTCTCGACCGGATCCCCGCGGGGCGCCGCGATCCCTGGCAGCTGGATACCCGGGGCGTGGGCGAACTGATGCGCGCGGCGCTGGATGCGGGGGCCCGGCATCTGCTGGTGGGCCTGGGCGGCAGTGGCACGGTGGACGGGGGCGCGGGCCTGCTGGCAGCACTGGGCGTGCGGTTCCGGGATGCGGACGGATGTGCGCTGGCGCCGCATCCGGCGGCGCTGGGGGCCCTCGTGCAGGCCGATTTCGCGGAGCTGGATCCTTGCCTAGGCGAGGTCGATATCACGCTGCTGAGCGACGTGGACAACCCGCTGATCGGCCCGCAGGGGGCGGCGGCGGTGTTCGGACCGCAGAAGGGCCTGGCGGTGGACGACGTCGCGGCGATGGATGCCTGCATGCAGCGCCTGGCGGGGGTCATCGAGGCCGCCGGATGGCTGCGGCGGCCGGTGGATGCACCGGGTGCCGGCGCGGCCGGCGGGCTGGGGTTCGCGCTGGGCTGCGTGCTGGGCGGGACCGCGCGCATGGGGGCGGCGTACGTGGCCGACCTGATCGGTCTGGATGCGGCGATGCGCGAGGCGGACCGGGTGATCACCGGCGAGGGCCGGCTGGATGGCCAGACCGCGCATGGCAAGGTGGTGGCCGAGGTGCTGCGTCGCGCCGGGGGGCTGGGCGTGCCGGTAGCGGCGGTGGCCGGTTCCGTGGACGCCGATGCGGGCGAACTGGCCGCGCTGGGCCTGACCGATGCGCGCGCCCTGTGTGACGGGAGCCTGCCTCTGGAGGAGGCCATGGCGCATCCGGCCGATGCTATTGCGGCGCGCACCCGTTCCCTGATCGAAGAGGCATGACCCCATGGATCTCGACCCCGTCATCCGGAACTGGCTGGAGCTTGCCGCGCAGGCCCCGTCGTCGCACAACAGCCAGCCGTGGCGGTTCCGCGTGGCGCGTGATGGGGTGGAGGTCTGGACCGACCCGGAGCGGGTCCTGCCGGTCTCCGATCCCGGCGGGCGCGAGCGGGTGATCAGCGTGGGCTGCGCGGTGATGAACCTGCGGGTGGCTGCGGCGGCTGACGGCCGGGGGCTGAACGTGCGTCCGGAACAGGCCGGTCCCGGACCGTACGTGCGCCTGCTGAACACGACCCACGCAGGCGCCGATCTGCAGACGCTGCCGCTACTGAAGGAGTGGATCCCTCGGCGCCGCTCGTGGCGCGGACGTTTCCGTCCGGACCCGGTGCCGCCGGAGGTGGTGGATGCGCTGGTCGCCGCGGCGCGCCAGGAGGGCGTCTGGTTGCGGCCGGTGACCGGGACGGAGCCGCGTCGCGAGATCGTACGGCTGGTGCGGGAGGCGACGCGTGAGCAGTGGCGCAACCCGGCCTGGCGGGCGGAGCTGGCGCACTGGATGCGCCCGGCGGCCGCAGGCGATGGGCTGCCGGTGGGGCGCTTCACCGGCGGTCTGACCCGCTGGGCCGTGCGCCGGCTGGTGTCGCCCCGGCGGATGGCCCGTGCCGAGGCTCGGGTGGCGAGCCGGGCGCCGGTCCTGCTGGCGCTGGGGACGGGGATCGACGGGCCGATGCAGTCGCTGGCCGCCGGGCAGGGCCTGCAGCGGGTGCTGCTGGAGGCCGCGCGTCACGGGTTCTGCGCGCGCTATCTGAATCAGCCGCTGCAGCTGCCGGAGCGACGTGCGGAGCTGGCAGAGCAGCTGGACCGCGGGCATCCGCAGCTGCTGTTCGCGCTGGGGAGCCCGGACGGGACCCCGCGGGCGACGCCCCGGCGGCCGGTGGAATTGCTGCTCCGGACGTGACGCCGGATCGGCCAGGGGGCTGGCCTCCTGATATGGATCGCATCGCAACTATCTGTGCCAAAGGGTGTTTTTTGGCGCAGATCTTGGCCGATCCCGAAGACTTCATGGATTGCGATGCG
>NZ_AUAG01000057.1:0-2731 GCF_000428605.1 Thioalkalivibrio sp. ALE19 | reverse complement strand
CGCCGTTCAACGACCTTCAGGACTTGCACGAGGTACACGACATGCTGGCCGAACGGATCAAGCACTGGCCCGACCGGTGGATCGAGGAAGGGCGCGAGGAGGGACGCCAGGAAGGGCGCCAGGAAGGACGTCGCGAAGCCGCGCGCAATCTGATCCGGTCTACCGAGATGGATGACCGCACGATTGCCGAAATCGTTGGGTTGTCAGTCGAGGAGGTGACCCGGATACGGGAAAATCCTCCGCAGTGACCCGCCCCAGTTCGGATTATCCGGCCTGGATCGATGCCGGACCGATATCGGTGCCTTGATCGTCGGGATCCTGGACGCGGACAGGCTCGAGTCCCTGCTGGGGCCACCGGGGGCTGACACCTGAGCATGGACGGGGAGATCGGCCAGAGGGCTGGCCTCCAACGGGGGGGGGGGTACGCGAACCTTCGCCCATCTTCGGGATCGATGATACATTGGTAAAACGGAATAACGATCGATCAGGGTGCTGAAAATGGAAGCCCTCACCATCTCTCCGAAATATCAGGTCGTCATCCCCAGGGCGGTACGCGAGGCGCTGCATCTTCGTGCAGGCCAGAAGGTGCAGATTATTGCGTACGACGACCGTATCGAACTGATTCCCGAGCGGCGTATGAGCGAGATGCGGGGGTTCCTCAAGGGCATTGACCCTGATGTCCCGCGCGAGGGAGATCGCGTGTGAACGTGGTCGATTCGTCCGCGTGGCTGGAATACTTTGCCGACGGTCCCAATGCCGAAGCTTTTGCAGACGCCATCGAGACCACGCGAGAACTGATCGTCCCAACGATCAGCCTCTACGAAGTCTTCAAACGGGTACTCCAGCAACGAGGCGAGGCGGCAGCCTTGCAGGCAGCCGCATTGATGCAGCAGGGCGAACTCGTCGAACTCACGGGGCCTTTGGCCCTGTCCGCCGCCAGTCTCGGCAACCAGCATGGTCTCCCGCTCGCCGACAGCATCATCTACGCCACCGCGCGCGCCCATCAGGCCGACCTCTGGACCCAGGACGCCGATTTCGACGGGCTTCCGGCTGTTCACTACATCCCGAAGGCTTCCACGTAGGTGTGCAACCCCCTGTGCGACGCAGCACCGGGGGCAACCCAATCGGCCGTGACAAGCGCTCACCCACCAACAGGGGCTCCATCAGGGCAATGCGTTCACCTCGATCAATGACTGCGCTCATGGCCGGTTGGATGTCCTTTCACGCCATTTGCATGAGCCCCATCATATCCGCAGTTTAATCTCAGAATGGCGTCCGCATCGGGCATGCCATGACCGGACGGATGGCCGGATCCGTGGCCGGTTTGTGCTCGCCCGGGTCGAGGAAGTCGCGCCCCGCCGGTCAGTATCGCAGAGCAGCCCGGAAGCACGCCCCTGCGCGACGCAGCGCCGGGGACACCCCGATCGGCCAGAGGGCTCGCCTCCTGCGGGCCGGGGTTACCTTGTGGGAGCGCAGCCCCCTGCGCGATCCAGCGCGCGGTCAATCACGCACGTAATACCCGTGTCGCGTCGGTCCCTGCGAATCGAAACAGTGCGAAATTCGGTTGAACAGCGCGCTGTCCCCGCGTTCGTGATGCCGATAGATCGCATGGGCCACCAGATCCGCCAGCTGGATCAAACGCGACGCTCTCGAATCAAGGAACACCGGGACTTCGGCGTAGTTGTACGTCTTTCCCCAGGCGTGTCCGTAGTGCTTGAAATCTCGCGCCAGAGACTGAATCCGCTGCTCGGTAGAGGATTTATCCAGAAGGATCAGGCCCCGCTGAGGATCGCCGTGCCGGGCGTAACAGCGCTTCAGGAACAGATCGAACCGGCTGCAAAGTTGCTCGAAAAGGTGTTCCACCGGATCTTCGCCCGGAATCCCCGTCTTGCGCACGGCTCCGCCAAACAGGCGAACGCCCTGAGGGTGATGCCTCACCACAACATCCAGTGCATCCTCCATGGCCTGCGTCCGATCTTCCCGAGAGACCCTGCGCCAGGCATTCTTGCCGCTGCGCATGGGAGAGCCATGGAGCTCGACACCGTGAGGATTTTGTGGATCGAAGCGGGCCGCGATCGCGTTAAGCTCGTCCTCGAGGAAATGGGCCTTGCGCTCGAAGACACTCACGCCGGCCAGAACGAAGAAATCCTCGGCCGAATTCGCGACGCTCCCTGACTCATCCAGGTAAAGGAGATGCATGGCTTCCCTGCCCGCTTACAAAAAGGCCGCCCTGATGGCGGCCATTCAGACATTTTTGAGGGAGCCGAGGGAGTAACGGAACTCCAAACATTGCAGGATAAGGCAACGCTACCCGACTCGCATAATGGATGCTGCGACCGGATCGTCCCAATGTCAAGAGCCGGACACGGGAACGAGCGAGGAGTGCGAGCCTCAACGCGATGCGGCATCGCAGGATACCCCAATCGGCCACAGGGCTGGCCTCCTACGGGCCGGGGTTACCTTGTGGGAGCGCAGCCCCCTGCGCGATGCGGCGCGATTTTGGGCGGGTGCGGCGGGGTCGTATACTCGCCGGACGTGTACGCAACCAGCGGTGCCGCATGCCCCCCAGCAATATCGTCGAAGGCCCTCGCGTAGCCACCTGGCATTGCCCCTCCTGCCGCGAATCGGTGCCGCGACTGCTGCCCAACGGCAGCGCCAACCGCGTGACCCTGCCGCCCGAACGCACCATGCTGCCGGATGACGACATCCGCGCGGCCTGCGAACGGGTACA
>NZ_AUAG01000056.1:0-2961 GCF_000428605.1 Thioalkalivibrio sp. ALE19 | reverse complement strand
AAGGCGCGTCGTGCAACGGGTAGTGGTTCTACCCGCAAGCGACGCAACGCCGGATCGGGGAACCCGGGGCGCCAACCCCGAAGGGGCTCGGCCGCTTTTGCGCGCGCACGGCGTTGCGACTCCCTTGTGCAGAATGACTGCACGGCGGTCGCCGCGCCTTGTTCGTACGCAAAAGCGACTCGAGCGCGAACGTGTATATTTCTCAGTGTTTCCTTAAACCTTTGGCAATGTTTCTGATCTGGAGTCTGGAATGCGTGATGCGAACCCCCAGCCGGTCTATCTGAGCGAGTACCAGTCGCCGGCGTTCGAGGTGGAGAACCTGGAGCTGGATTTCGATCTGGCGGCGGCGACCACCGAGGTGACGACGCGCATGGCGGTGCGCCGCAACCCGCAGGCGGCGGAGCCGGGGGCGCCGCTGCGGTTGTACGGCGACGGCGTGGAGCTGGTGTCGCTGACGGTGGATGGCGGCGAGCCGGGCGAGGGCATGCTGGAGGAAGACGCCGACGGCCTGCTGTTGCACGGCCTGCCGGAGGCGGCGCGGCTGGAGATCGTCAGCCGCTGCCACCCGGAGCAGAACACCGCGCTGGAAGGCCTGTACGCCTCCAGCGGCAACCTGTGCACCCAGTGCGAGCCGGAGGGCTTTCGCCGCATCACGTTCTTCCCCGACCGTCCGGATGTGCTGACCACTTACCGCGTGCGCCTGGAGGCGGACCGGGCGCAGTACCCGGTGCTGCTGGCCAACGGCAACCGCGTGGAGGCCGGTGAACTGGACGGCGGGCGCCACTACGCGGTGTGGGAAGACCCGTTCCCCAAGCCGTCGTACCTGTTTGCGCTGGTCGCCGGCGATCTGGCCTGTCAGCGCGAAACCTTCACCACGATGTCCGGGCGCGAGGTCGCGCTGGAGCTGTATGTGGAGGCGCACAACGCCGATCGCTGTGACCACGCGCTGGCCTCGCTGAAGCGCGCGATGCGCTATGACGAGGAGGCCTTCGGCCGCGAATACGATCTGGACGTGTACATGATCGTCGCGGTGGACGACTTCAACATGGGGGCGATGGAGAACAAGGGGCTGAACCTGTTCAACGCCAAGTTCGTGCTGGCCAGCCCCGACACCGCCACCGACGACGACTTCGTCGCCATCGAGTCGGTGATCGCCCACGAGTACTTCCACAACTGGTCCGGCAACCGTGTCACCTGCCGCGACTGGTTCCAGCTGTCGCTCAAGGAAGGGCTTACGGTCTTCCGCGACCAGGAGTTCACCACCGACTGCACGCTGTTCGGGGTCAAGCGCATCGACGATGTCTCGCTGCTGCGCGCCCATCAGTTCCCCGAAGACGCCGGGCCGCTGGCGCACCCGGTGCGCCCGGATCATTACGCCGAGATCAACAACTTCTACACCCTGACGGTGTACGAGAAGGGCGCGGAGCTGATCCGCATGCTGCGCAGCCTGATCGGGCGCGAGACCTTCCGCCGCGGGCTGGATGTGTACTTCGAGCGCTTCGACGGTCAGGCGGTCACCACCGACGACTTCGTGGCCGTGATGGCCGAGGTCAGCGGGCGCGACCTGACGGCATTCAAGCGCTGGTACACCCAGGCCGGAACCCCGCACGTGACCGCCGCCACCGCGCAGGATGGCTCCACTGGCGAATTCCGCATCAGCCTGGGGCAGTACACCCCGCCGACGCCGGGTCAGGAACACAAGGAGCCGGTGGTCATCCCGGTACGGGTGGCGATGCTGGATGCCGACGGGCGGCGCATCCGCGGGCGCCTGGAGGGCGGCCCGGAACAGGATGAATGGGTGCTGGAGCTCGACCGCTCGGAGCGCAGTTTCCATTTCGACGAGCTCTCGGCGACCCCGCAGGCCGTGTCCTGGCTGCGCGGTTTCTCCGCGCCGGTGATCCTGGAGGCCAACCAGAGCGCGACGACCCTCGCCCACCTGCTGGCCCATGACGACGATGCCTTCAGCCGCTGGGAAGCGGCGCAGACCCTCATGCGGCGTGCGATCCGGGCGCGCATCGAGGATGACGCCGCCGACCCGGTGCTGGAGGCGGAGATCCAGCACGCCCTGGCGGCCCTGCTGGAGGATCCGGCGATCGAGCCCGTGCTGCTGGCCACGATCCTCCAGCTGCCGCCGCCGCGCGAGCTGGCGGAGCTGTTCGACTGCGTGGACCCGGTGCGCCTGCGGGCCGAACGTGATGCCCTGGAGGCGCGGCTGTACGCCCCGCTGGCGGACCGGCTGCGTGACCGCCAGCCGAAGCTGGACGACATCGACAACGGCGCGTTCACCGCCGATGCCATGGGGCAGCGGCGCCTGCGCAACCGCCTGCTGGCACTGCGGGTGGCGGCCGGCGACGAATCCGCGGTGCCCGAGGTGCTTGAGCAGTACCGCAAGGCCCGCAGCCAGACCATGCGCATGGGGGCGTTGAACGCCATCAACGACCTGAACCATGAGGCTCGGGGCCTGCTGCTGGCCGACTTCGAGCGGCGCTACCACGACGACCCGCTGGTGCTGGACAAGTACTTCGGCCTGCAGGCGGCCAGCCAGGTGCCGGGCGGCTTCGACCGCCTGGAGTACCTGCTGCAGCATCCCGGGTTCCGCTGGTCCAACCCCAACCGCGTGCGTGCGGTGCTGGGCCCGTTCATGGCCCGCAACGAACGCCATTTCCACCAGGCCGACGGCGAGGGCTATCACCGCATTGCCGGCTTCGTGGAGAAGCTGGACAGGATGAACCCGCAGACCGCCGCGCGTCTGGTGCAGCCGCTGACCCGCTGGCGCAAGGTGGATCCGGCGCGCGGCGAGCAGATGCGTGCGGAACTCGAGCGCCTCGCCGCCCTCGAAATCTCGCGCGACCTGCGTGACGTGATCGAGCGCGCGCTGGCCGACGCCTGAATCGGCCCGCGCCGGGGCCTTGTGCGGAGATTGCCGCGTCGCCTTCGGCTCCTCGCAATGACGGGGGCTGG
>NZ_AUAG01000055.1:0-3230 GCF_000428605.1 Thioalkalivibrio sp. ALE19 | reverse complement strand
AAGGCATGGAAAACAGGAGGTCTCGATCGAACACTACAGCCAACCGTTGACAGGTCAATCCATATCAGGAGCGCAGCCCTCTGCGCGATCCGGCGTTTCTATTCGGGGCCGGGCTGGCCGGTGAGGCGGCGGTAGAGGGCGAAGCCGGCGTCGCGATCCGCGCTGCGCAAGATGGCGGATCGGCCCGGGGTTGAGGGATCGGGCTTCAGGTCAACGCCGGCGTCTTCGGCGGCGCGAAAATCGGCATCGGTCAGTTCGAACTCGCCGAAGACCGAGATGATGTAGCCACCGGGGATCGGCGGCGGTGGCGTGAACGGTTCGCCGTCCGCCAGCGCGACCCAGGCGGGGATGAACGCCGGGCCGTAGAAGTCGAAGAAGCCGTTGGAGCCGCGCAGATGGGCCTCGATCGGCCGCCCGCCGATCAGCTCGATATTGCAGATGCCGCTGTAGCCAGCCAGGTTGCGCCGCACCCAGTCGGCGATCCACGGCTCCACCTCGGGCACGGCGGCGCCGACCTCCCAGTAGATCGGGCGCGCGGCGTCCTTTTCGTCCGATCCACGGGTGTGGGCGAACCAGCGCACCTCGCCGTTCTCCACCAGGCAGTCGGTGCTGGTGTGCGTCCCCTCCAGGCGCTGGCACCAGAAGCTGCCGGGCTCGGCCGGCACCTCGCCGGCGGGCAGGGCACGGGCATCCAGCCCCATACCGGCGAGGTTGGTGATCGGCTTCACGAACACCGTGTCCGCCGCCGCCAGTCCCAGGTCCGTGGGCGCGACCCCACAGGGCGCGGCCGTCAGGCCCGCATCCAGGGCCAGGCGCAGCTTGTCGTAGACATGCCGATGGCCCGGGTTCAGGCGCCAGGCGGCGGCATCGGACACCGCCACCTCGCGGCGCGGCTCGGGCCGGAAGATGTGCCGACGCTCGGGCAGGACACCAACGAACGGCACGTCAGCCCGCCTCCGGCAGGCGTTCTTCGTGCCCGGCGCGCAGGCGTTCCACCTCGCACAGCAGCGACTTGAACGCGGGGAAGCCGCTGATCGGGTCGAGGTTGCGGTCGTCGGTCAGTTCGTTGATGTTGGCATGGTTCCAGCCGTGCTGGCAGTGCGCCACACCGGGCTTGATGCGGTCGGTGACCTTCGCCACGAAGGCGACCCGCCCGCGCGGCGAGCGCACCTCCACGGTGTCGCCATCGGCGATGCCGCGCGCCGCGGCGTCCTGCGGGTGCAGCTCCACCAGCGGCTCCGGCATCGCCCGACGCATGCGCTCCAGATACTGGTGCTGCGAGTGGGTGGCGTGCTTGTGGCGCGCGCCGCTGGTCAGCACCAGCGGATAGTCGCGCGCCAGCTCCGGCGTGGACAGCGGGCTCTCGGCCGGCTCGCGCCAGACCGGCAGGCCGTCGTGCCCGGCCTCGCGCAGCTCGGCGGCGTCGAATTCCACCTTGCCGCTGACCGTGCGGAAGCCGTGCAGCCGGTACTGGCGGTCACCCTCCTCGAAGCCGTGCTCGACCAGATCATCCAGCGCCTTCGCGAACACGGTCACGCCGTCCGGGTCGTTGTACACCTGCTCTCGGATGGTCTCGGGGATGCCGTCGGCGGCCTCGGCCCAACTGGCCTCCAGGTCGCCGTTCCAGAACTGCTCCGCCATCCCGAGGCGCACGCCCAGCTCGAGGAACACCTCGGCGTCGGCGCGTGCCTCGCCGCGCGGGGCCACCGCCTGATGCCGGTAACGCAGCTCGCCACGGAAGTTGCAGCCGGGATAGGCGATCAGCGCCGGGCGTTCGAGGCTGGTGGCGGCCGGCAGCACAATGTCCGCCATGCGCGTGGCCGGGTTGTGGAAAAAGTCCGACACGGCGAAGAAATCCAGCGCGCCCAGCGCCTGTTCCATGCGCTTCGAGTTCGGCCACATGGCGGTGTTGATGCCCATCGCCAGCAGCGAGCGAACCTGCTGCGGCCGGCCGTCGAGGATCGCGTCCGGCAGCAGCATGCTCTGCGCCGCCGGCCAGTGGGCCGTCCACACCGGGAAGGTCTCGTCGCCGATGCGCGGCGGCAGGTTTTCCTTGCAGTGGTCGAACAGGTCGATCGGCTTCGGCGTGACCTTGTCGTTGAAGAAGCGGTTGCCACCCTCGCGGTCGATGTTGCCGGTGACCGCCGCCAGCAGGGTCACCGCGCGGTGATTCTGGAAGCCGTTGGAATGCTGCACGGTGGCGGTGGGCGAGAGCATGATCTGCGCCGGGGCGCGGCTCGCGTAGAGCTCGGCGGCGCGCCTCAGATCGTCCTCCTCGATGCCGCAGATCGCCGCCACCCGCTCCGGCGGGAATCCGGCCACGTATTCGCGAAAGGCCTCCACCCCGTTGCCCCATTCGTCGAGGAAGGCCTGATCCTGCCAGCCGTTCTCGAAGATCAGGTGGTGCATGCCCAGCGCCAGCGCCCCGTCGGTGCCCGGACGGATCTGCAGGTGCACCTCGGCCTGCTCCGCCAGCGGGGTCACGCGCGGGTCGACCACCACCGTGGCGCAGCCGGGGCGCGCCGCGGCCAGCGCATGCTGATGGAACGGCGGGATGGACCCGCGCGGGTTGGTGGACCACACCAGCAGGCAGCGCGTCGCATCCGAGGCCACGGTGGAGGAGGTCTTGATCCTGGTGCCGAAGGTCACCTCCTCCGCCACCTTGGTGGCCGAGAAGCAGCAGCCGCTCTCGGTCAGGTAGTTGGGCGAGCCGAAGGCATGCGCCAGGCGCTGCAGCTGCGGCCGCGCCTCCTTGGTGTAGCCGGCGAAGAACGCGGCCGCCGGGGCACCGTGCTCCTCGCGGGTCGCGCGCAGGCGCTCGGCGATGGTGTCCAGCGCCTCGTCCCAGGAGATGCGCTCGAACTTGCCGCTGCCGCGCGGTCCGGTGCGCCGTAGCGGGTAGAGCAGGCGTTCGGGATGGTTACGGCGATCCAGCTGGACGTAGCAGCGCGGACAGTCGGGGCCGTCGATCTTCACCGGCTCGCCGGCGTTGTCCAGGGTCACGTCGATCGCGCAGTTGGCGTCGCATTCGTAGCAGGTGCTTTTCACGGTCGCCATGGGGGTCGGTTTACCTCGCGCGGGCATTCGGTCGATGTATCCCGATTATGCGCACGGCGCCCGCCGCCCTCGAACAACGTCATGCGCCCCGGGGCATTGCCCCCGCGTAGGAGGCCAGCCCCCTGGCCGATCGGGCGTCGAACATGATCAGCCGGAGGGCCGGCCTCCTACCG
>NZ_AUAG01000054.1:0-4199 GCF_000428605.1 Thioalkalivibrio sp. ALE19 | reverse complement strand
GTGAGTCCGGTGAAGCGATAGTCGGCGCCGCTGGCGTTGGTGGTGTCGTCGATGTCACCGCGGCCACCTTCGGCATTGACCCACCAGCCCCGCGAGGTTTCCGGGGAATCATCCAGCAGCCCCCGGGGCTGTCCGGCGGAGGCGAGCTGGAGGCCGGCGAGCTGCTCCAGGCTGGCGGTCTCGCGCGGGGCCTGCGCGCCACCGGGCCCGGGCATCCGCCCGGTGAGGCCGGCACGGAAACGCTGGGCATCCCGCAGGCCGATCTGGTTCCCATGCGTATGGTCCACACCCGAGAGATCGTCCAGCGCGGCCCGGGCGTCATCGGGTTCCAGGCCGGAGAAGGTGTTGACGATCGGGGCCATTGCGGGGGCTTCGGCCAGCGCATCCAGGCCTCCGGCAACGGCATGCTGATTGCGGGTCTCGGCCACGTCCACGAAGTCACGCGCGCGGGTCAGTCGGAACAGGACCTCGTTGCCGTCATAGACGAGGTCGGGTTCCAGGAAGGCAAAATCCGGGCTTTCCATGGTGTCGAATTCGCCCTCGCGCTGTTCTGCCTCGAGGATGCGGTATTCGTACTGCCCATCATCGAATTCGGCCTCCGCAGACAGGGATTCCAGGGTGACCGTCCCGCCCGACAGGCGGGCGGTTCCATCCACCACGAGCCGGTCGGATTCGCCATCGGCGTTGAACTGCACCCGGTATTCTCCCCCTTCGGAATAGTCGATCGAGCCGGTGGTCAGGGTGCCGATGGAATTCCCCGGGCTCAGGGTTCCTCCCTGCATGGTGACGTCGCCCACTGTACCGACGCCCGCCAGCAGACCGCCTTCCACATAAACATGCGAGTCGGTGACTTCACCGTCCACCTGCAGGATGCCGGCACGTACCCGGGTCTCGCCCGTATGGTCGTAGGTACCGTTCGGCCCCAGGATCGTCCGGCCCGTGCCGTCCTGGTGCAGGCTGGTCGACCCGGTGATGTCGATGGCCTCACCATCGCTGGTGCCGGTATCGGAGAAATGGTATCCGTCTTCGCCGTGTTCGAAGCGCAGATGGGCATCGCCATCGCCGCCTTGCACGGCCTCGGTCCCGAGATAGCCGGCCGCGCCGTTGTCCGCGCCGATACGCAGATGCCCCTCGCTGCCGTCATTCCCCGCGACCTCGATGTCCCCGGCACCATCGACCTCCAGCCGGCCACCGGCGGCCACGGTAACGGTGCCGGTGCCACGGACGCCGACCCGGAATGCCCCGGAACGCCATTCGGAGTCGTCCCCGTGGATATGGACCTCGCCGGTGGAGTCCTGGCTGGCGGCAATCCAGCCGTCCCAGGTGTGCATCGAGCCACCATCGCGGATGACAAGGCTGCCGTGGCCATCGGTGCCCACGTCGGTTGCGGCGTCCTCCAGGTCGAGGGTTGCCGCCGGTCCGGAAATCTCGACATGGCCCTGGCTGCCAGGATCCTCCGCGATGATGAACCCGGACGCCGAACCGGCGAGCTCGGCATCGCTGTCGAGCACCAGTTCCCCGACGCCTTCGGCGCCTACCTGGAGCCCCCTGTCGATTTCCCACGTGCCGCCGTCGGTGAGCCGAGCGGTACCCATGCCATCCGCGGAAGCACCAAGGGTGGCTTCGTCGGTATGCAGGTGTGCGTCGTCGCGTACCAGCAGTTCGCCTCTGCCCTCGGTGCCCAGAGTCAGGTCCGCGTCCGGATGTTCCAGCCGGCCCTGATCGCCCGCGACTTCCAGTTGCCCGTGGGCAACGGTGGTGCCGCTGCCGTCGTCATACGAAATGGCTCCCCCGTCCAGCAACAGATGGCCGTCGTCATGTACCTCGGTTCCACCGTAGTCGTCGCCGTCGGGGTCGGGGGCGAGATGAGCGCCATCGCCCAGGCGAAGTGTGTTCCCGTCGACCTCTGTCCCGCCGGTGTAGTCCTGGTGGCCGTGCAAGACGACCGTTCCGTCCCGGTTGGTGGTCAGGGACAACGAACCCGTGAGTTTCAGCGCCGCGCCCGAATCCTCTCCGTTCCTGGTCAGGTGGTAGGTCAGGTCGTCATCGTCTGTCCCGACCTCGAGGATCGCCTCGCCGTCGCCACCCCGGATTTCGTCCACGTCCGCTACCGGACGCTCTACACGGTGAAAAATGGTCATCCGCCCTGTGGCATCGCTGTCGGGAGCAAGATGAACGGTCCGGTCCGTGGCGTCGTCCATCCGCAGTCGCGCCCAGCGTGTCAGAGTGAGTTGGCCATTGCCTCCGTCGACACCGATCTCGATGGAACCGTGCGCATCCCATTCGCCGTGCAGACTCAGTCGGTCGCGCCCGTCACTCGAGCCGATCCCGATACGGGTACTGCCTTCGGTGAGCAGGCTGCTTTCCTCGCTCTGAATGCTGAGATCCGCAGGTTGGCCGTTGTCACCGATCTTCAGATCCCCCCGGACTTCGAGCCTGCCCTCGTTCTCTACGAAGGCGCCCGTTGGATAAAGGTTTTCATGCCCGATGATCATGTCGCCTTCACTGATGAATTCCCCCGAGTCTTTCACCCCGAGAATGGTTCTGCCGTGGTTCTGGTGGCCAACGTAGACGGTATCCGTGTTGGTCCATCGGGCGTCATCCGTCACATACATCCGGGTATTGGGCTGGTCGTTTTCGTTGCTGTCGACTCCCAGTCCGATGACGGCATTGGTGGTGTCGAGTCGGGCATTGTCCTTGAGTTCGATCTGTGTCGCGGCGAGATGGCCTGCGTCGCCGTAACCGACCAGAAGATCCTCAAGGTCAAAATGGTTGTCGTTGTGGATCTTGAGGCGTTCGTAATTGACACTGTCATAGGGGCTTGAGCCCATGGGAACTCCGACCGTCTCGTCGTCAGGAACGCCCTGGGGGTCCCAGTTCTCCTCGTTGCTCCAGTACAGGTCCTCGGCGGTATCGATATCCCATTCGCGATCGACATCGGCGGGGTCGGGATCGAATGCGCGAACCTCACCCGCGGCGATGATTGCGAGCGAACAGAAAAGCACGGCAGTCATGCCACCGGTACGCAAGCGGGGCGGATCAAGGGCCTGACGGACGCCACGGGACAAGCGGCGCAGACGGAGCCTCGGCGCGGGCCGGCCGGGTTTCAGTGGTTCCCCATGGGTCCCGGAACCGGAAGTTGCAGATGGAAGGTCGCTGGAACCGCGCATGGTCAATCTCCCTGAATAAGCGCATGGTATTGGTTTCCGGGCGACGCTAGAGCAATGGCCTTGTCACGGTAAAGGGCTCTTTCCCCCAAAGCGTTTGTCGAGCGTTAGCTGCGAGGGACAAGACGGGGCATCGGGGCAGGGGAAGGGAACTCCTCCCTCCCGGGGAGGATGCAGGAGTCCTGCCGAACAGGGCGGCGTAGCGTTCGCGGATCGGGCGCAGGACGTCCTCGTGGCAGGCGGCGTAGTCGAAGCCGTGGCCTTTGGCGGCCTGCCAGGCGATGCCGCCGGATCCGGGTCACCCCCTCCGGATGGAGGGGGTGCGGCCTGCGGGGGGCCTTACCAGTTGCGCCGGAAGGTCAGGCCGATGGCGTGGAGGTCGTCGGAGGAGGCGATTTCGCCCTGGTAGCCGACGTTGAGGAAGGAATCCTCGTTGAGGCGGGCGTCCAGACCGGCGGCGACCCGCACGCGATCCCGGCTGAGGCGGGGGCCCTCGATGGTGAAGCGCGTGGACGTATCGGCGGCGAAGGCGGTGTCCATGCGGCTGGAGCGGTCGCCGTGCTCGTGCACCCATGCGGCTTCGGCGTAGGGGGCGACCCAGCCGCCGGTGGTCTCGAACGCCTGATCGAAGCGCACGCCGGCCTGACTGCGCAGGGAGTATTCGCTTTCGCGGTTCACATCCAGGTTGGCGGCCCCGGCGCCGGATTCCGAGAATCCGCTGCGGCGCAGATACTCATAGTCCAGTCCGCCGAACGGGGTCAGCCGGGCCGTGTCGCCGATCTCGAAGGTATAGCCACCCTCGGCCCGCATGCCCACGCCGCGCGCGGAGTAATCCGCTTCGGCCGTCCGCCCGACCGTATCGACGAAGCGTTCGGTATCGGTGCTGTGATGGGCCATGCCGACGCTGCCGCGGGCATACAGGGCATCGCGCTGCCAGCCGCCGTAGGCGGCGAGGTGGATGGAGTCGACGTCGATGTCGCCCCCGGCGGTGTCGCCGCGGTTGCGGGTGTACCCCATGGCCGCACCGAGATG
>NZ_AUAG01000053.1:0-4729 GCF_000428605.1 Thioalkalivibrio sp. ALE19 | reverse complement strand
ATGAGCGGGCCTGCGGTCGACGAAGTCCGGACATTCAGCCCGTTACCGCTGAAGTCCGCAGGCTGTGCGGGTGCCTCCGGTACCTTGAAGGTCATCTTCCTGCTCTTTCTGTTCCTGTGGGCTGTGGAGAGTGTATCCGCGGGTACCGGGCGCCTTCCGGCCGAGTTCGGGGCGGATGTGTCCATTGAGTCGAAGGCAATCCTCCGCTCGCATGGGCTGGACGCGCGGGAGTCGTTCATCGACGAGGATGGTGGCTTGAGATCGCGGGGCGGAGCGGGGATGGGTGAAGAGGAGGATCGTTATCTTTTTACATCATTTACCGACAACTCCTTTTCTCTGTGGATGTATAACGGCCGGGACATCCCCGATCAAGCGTTTCTTGATTTGATTGCGATGTGTCTTGAGTTTCGCGGAGAGCGAGAGGCCGTCGATGGGTGCCGGATCGTAGTCTACCAGGAGAACCACGTGGAATGGAGAAGGTCGCGATTCCTGGGTCTTTTTCCTTCCAGCTTTGACCCCATCCTGGAATTTGAGACCACCCCGGGGCAATGAGTGCAAGCGATGAAACCTGCCGAGGGGCCGCCACTTCGGGACGCATATCTCTGCTCGGTGTCAGGTTCGGGCTGGCTGGTTGGTTGGTGGTGCTTCCTTTCCAGCCGGATACGCCGCCTTCCCCAACCATGAGAAAGCGTAGGGTGTAGCGGACATGGACGGGTCTGATGCGCAGGCCGTCCACGACATCGACGGCGATGGCCATATCGACCCGGGCGACGAGGCCCGGGATGGCCTGCGCGTCTCCCGTGCTCGGCTGGCCGGTAATGGTTATGTTTTCGGGTGTTTAAAACGATTTGGTGCGAAAGGATGGGCGATGGCAAAGGGTGATCCTGCGGATTTCGGTCCGGAGTCGTATGCAGAGCTGAGAGGCCGAAAGTTTGAGCGCCGAAAAAATCATGAGATCCTTGTGGTGTTTGGTGTTTATTTCGGTTTTAGTCTTTTTCTGGTGTACGTTGTTCCGCAGAACATATTGTCCCACTTTCCGTTTTTCCGAGGCGTGGTTGATGGTGTCGGAGGGCTGGTTCCCGGAGTGGAACGATTCCGGCAATCGTCAGCGTTCCCCGAGGTGGCCCAGCTGGTTTATTCTCTGCAGATTGCCTTGATTCCGATGATTGTTGTGTGGGGTGTTTTGTCTCTGAGGATCAGTCTTAAAGAGATCACCACAAAACGAGAGCTCTTTCGGGCCCTGGGGGCTCTTTTATTTTATGGTCTGGTGGGGTTTTCGCTCGTCTTTCTGGCGTATCCAGCTTCGCCGGGCCTCGGTGGCATGTTTGGTCAGATGTCCGATAGTGCCTATGCCTCGAAATTCTGGTTTGCGTTTCACGGTTCCTGGCTGATGTTTGCGGCTTCGATGTGCTTTATTCTTTTTCTTGTTCTTGCGAAAGATTTTGTTTTTTGGCTGGCGGGTGTCTGGTTTGGGTGATTTTTCGCGGTCTGTGACTCGCTTGCCTGAGGGGCGCTGGAAAAGTTCAACCTCGCGGAGCCCCGTGCCACCCTTATGCCGGCCCTCGACGGTAACGAGCACCGCCAGATTGGGGGGTCGAATGGACCGGCGTGCCCGGTGCGCCCCACCGCCAACGAGACGAGTGCCGACAAAGACCTTGACAGGGTGGCCTGAAGCCGGGGCCTTTTAAGATCATCACTTATGGAAAGGGGCATGCCATGACTTCCCCACGGATCGGCGCTCTCTCCGCAGTACCGCTTCGGTTTATGTCGCATTGCGCCCCGATATCGTCGGCCCGTTACCCCGCCAGGCGCATCGGTGTATCGCTGGACTGGCTTGTGTTGCGTTGTCACCCGGCCGTACATATGCCCTGGCTGGCGATTTCCTCCCAAAGCCCGGGGATCCCGTGATGGCGTTCCTGATTCTGTATGTGATCGTGATCCTGATGGCCGTCGGGATCGTTTCGGGCCCCCGCCGGGCGTCGTTTCGGACTCGAGTGATTTACGCGGGCCTGGTGTTGGCAGTGCCCCCGGTGCTGACGGGGGTGGGGGTCGTGACCGCTGGCGCGGGCGTCATCAATCCACCCAGCCCCGTGCTGATACTCCTTGGCTATATCATCGCGCCACTGCTTGCCACCTGGCACTTTGTATCCAGGCACCCGTCTACGCCTGACGGTAAGCAAGATATGAAGAGTTTCCGGCTCTCGAAGGGGGCGCCCCCGGAGGAGAGCCCTCAGGACATCGCACATGATGAACAGGTGGGTGGGAAGGACCTGGAGGCCACGATGGTCCTTGGGGGTTATTTCGCGCTGGTCCTGAGTGCGTCCTATCTGCTACCCGGGAATGTACTGAGCTCGATGCCATCTGTTCGGGCTTTCGTTGGCTTTATGGAGGTGCACTTTTCCGGGGTGGAGAGGTTTGGTCTCTGGTCCACGTTTCCGGAGGTCGCACAGCTGATTCACTCGGTCCAGTTGCTCCTTGTTCCGGCGTTTGTGGTATGGACAGTGGTGTCACTACGGATGCGCCTGAGGAAAGTCCCGGGGGCTGTCTGGAAAGGCCTGTTAACCATTCCGCTCTTTGGGTTGGCGGCTTTCCTGCTTCTCTCCGGCATCTATCCCTCGGGACCGGAGATTTCCGGGTTGTCTGGTCGCGTTTCCAGACTGTCGTACACGTCAGAGTTCTGGTTCTCCGTCTGGAGTGTCGTGATTACCTATGCTACTGCGGCATCGATTTCTTTCGTATACGTGGCTATCCGGGATTTGTTTTTCTGGGCGGTCTACAGTTTGTCGGGCTCGTCTTAGGTCGCTTTTTAGCGGATGAGGTCTCTCCGTGTTTCGTGATCTGTTTAGATATTGATCGAGTCGTGCGTTTCGTTGTTGGTTTATTAAAGGAGTAATTTTCATGGAAGAGAAAAAGAATGCTCAGGGGTTTATTGGGGAGGTCGATGATTACATGAAGTCATTGGACTCGGCATCCATGGCCGGATTTTCGGCATTCTTGTCTGAAGCGTCGGAGTCGACACTCAGTGAGTCAGAGCGCCTGTCGAAACTGGCAGATTACTATGAAGGGGAATATCGCCGGATTTCGGATGAATCCCGTGCTTTGGCTCAGAGGGCTGATGCGATGGGTGATATGCAGCGAGCTGCTGTCTGGTATTCCGCAAGTGACCAGGCGCGGGAGTGGGCTGATCAGCGGGCTTATAAATCCGACGAAGCGTGGATGAGAAGCACGCATCTTGAAATTAGTGGGCGAGTGAGTGGTGTGCTGGGCCCGGCCGGTAATGTAATCGATGCTGGGCAAGTGATTAGTGCGGTTGCGCAGGCGGATTGGGAAGAAGCCTCAAAGAACACAAGTTCGGTGCTTCTGAGCTTGGCAGGGGCAAAAGCTGCGGTCTTGGTGGGGACGGCTCTGGGCGCGCCAGTTATTGGAACAGCGTTGGGGGCCGCTACGCTTGCATACGCGGGCGCGTGGTTGGGAGACAAATATGGGGGGGCAGTGTATGAAGATCTGCGAACCTCAGCGACGGACGTTCTAGAGGAGCTGGGAGGGCCGGCCGGGGTTTTGGATTCCGCCTGGGACTTCTGGGTCGGTGACCTGATTGGCGATGTGCGCGACTTCTTCAACCGCGGCGAGTCCCACGCCTCCCCGATCATCCTGGACCTGGACGGCAACGGCATCTCCACGGTCGGTCTGGAGGCCGGCGTACAGTTCGACCACAACGGCGACGGGTTTGCGCAGGCCACCGGCTGGGTGGGGCCCGCGGATGCGTTGCTGGCGATGGACCTGACCGGGAACGAGGAGATCGAGACCGGGAGCGAGCTGTTTGGCAACGCCAGCGAGATCGAGGAAGGCGTGACCGCCATGAACGGCTTCGAGGCGCTGGCGATCCACGACACCAACGGCAACGGACGCATCGACCCGGGCGACGAGGCCTGGGACGACCTGCGCCTGTGGCAGGACGCCAACGGCAACGGCGAGGTCGACGACGGTGAACTGCTGACCCTGGATGAAGTCGGCATCGGCTCCATCGATCTGGGCTACTCGGACTCCAGCTACGTGGACGAGCACGGCAACGAGCACCGCCAGATCGGGCGGTTCGAATGGGCCGACGGCCGCGAGGGCGAGGCCACGGACGTGTGGTTCATCCAGGACACCGCCCACACCGAGGCGCGCGAGCGCCTGGACGTACCGGAAGACATCGCCACCCTGCCCGACCTGAAGGGCTACGGTGAGGTGCATGATCTGAACCGGGCCCGTAACCGGCGTGCCGCGCGGCCGGGCAGCTCGGAGTCCCGGCGCCGCCGCGGACCTGGCAGGCGGCCAGTGGGGCAAGAACACCATCACACTCGCCTCATTGACAACGCGGCCTGATGGCGGCGATTCTTTAACCCGCAATCACGGCAGGGAAATGCCATGACCTCCATCACGGAACGATCGGATGCCCTTCGGGCGTCTGCACTTCATGCCTCCGACTCCTTGTTCTCGTCACGCGGGGTGGCGGGATCGGGTCCCGCACCAACCGTATTAGCACCTCTCGCGTTTTACCGTCGCTGCTGCTCTGATCCGTGGCCGATGGCCGGACGCGGATTCGGTGCCCGTCGATTCCGCGACGGAGCGGTCCCGGCATGATCTACGGTTATCTGATCCTTATTGGCGTTATGGCCGTCATCCTTCTCGCGCCGGCCGTGATCATTGCGTTTTCCCGCCAGGTTCGAAGATGGAGAAAGTTCAA
>NZ_AUAG01000052.1:0-5340 GCF_000428605.1 Thioalkalivibrio sp. ALE19 | reverse complement strand
ACTTCGGCATGACCATCGTCGGCCTGCCGTACACCGAAAAGCGCCTGCTGGAAATGGGCCAGATCAGCGGCGGGACGCCCTACGGCGCCACCACCCTGGCCGACGGCGACGGCAGCCGCCAGCCCACCGAGGCCGAACTCGGCATGGCCGAATCCCAGGGCCGCCACGTCGCCGAAGTCGCCCGCGCCCAGAAGCTGGGCCCGTAGGAGGCCAGCCCCCTGGCCGACCCGGCACCAGACCCGGCCCGACCCGACCCGCAGGAGGCCAGCCCCCTGGCCGACCCAGCACCAGACCCGGCCCGGCCCGTAGGAGGCCAGCCCCCTGGCCGACCCGGCACCAGACCCGGCCCGACCCGTAGGAGGCCACCCCCCTGGCCGATCAAGCCCCGACCAATCACCGCGCCAAATCGGCCGGAGGGCCGGCCTCCTACCGGGGCCGGGGTCGACCTGCAGGAGGCCAGCCCCCTGGCCGACCCGGCACCAGCCCCGGCCCGCCCCGTAGGAGGCCAGCCCCCTGGCCGACCCGGCACCAGACCCGGCACCAGACCCGGCCCGCCCCGTAGGAGGCCAGCCCCCTGGCCGATCAAGCCCCGACAACCCACCAGGCCCGGATCGGCCGGAGGGCCGGCGTCCTACACCACCCGGCTGTATTTCACCGGGGCGGCCTCCGGCCGGTCCAGCCAGGCATCGAAGGCCATGGCCACGTTGCGCAGCAGCATGCGCCCGCGTGGCAGCACGTCGAGCTCGCGCTCGCCCACGCGCACCAGTTCGTCCTGTTCCATCTCGGCCAGGCGCTCCAGCTCCGCACCGAAATACTCACGGAAATCGATCCCGTGGCGGGCCTCCACCCGGCCGAAATCCAGATGCGAATGACACATGATGTCGGTGATCACCTCGCGTCGCAGACGGTCGTCATCCGACAGCACGATGCCCCGGAACACCGGCAGGCGCCCGGCATCCAGGCGCGCGTAGTACTGCTCCAGCTCGCGCACGTTCTGACTGTAGGTATCGCCGATACGCCCGATCGCGGTCGGCCCCATCGCCACCAGGTCGCAGTCGGCACGCGTGGAGTAGCCCTGGAAATTGCGCTGCAGCGTGCCGGCGCGCTGGGCGCGGGCCAGCTCGTCGTCCGGCAGGGCAAAATGATCCATGCCGATGTACACATAACCGGCATCGGTCAGCATGCCGATGGTCGTCTCCAGGATCGCCAGCTTCTCCGCCGCCGAGGGCAGCTCGTCCTCGTTGATCTGGCGCTGCACCTTGAAGCGCTCCGGCAGATGCGCGTAGTTGTAGATCGCCAGCCGCTCTGGCCGCAGCTCGAGGGTTTGCTCCAGGGTCCGCCGCGTGGTCTCCACCGTCTGCTTCGGCAGCCCGTAGATCAGGTCCACGTTGGTCGAGCCGAAGCCGCAGGCCCGCGCCTGTTCGATCGCCCCGGCGGTCACCTCGAATGGCTGGACGCGGTTGACCGCCTGCTGCACATCGGGGTCGAAGTCCTGCACCCCCAGGCTGATGCGGTTGAAGCCGCGCTCGGCCAGCAGCGGCAGCGTGCCTTCGCGCAGCGCCCGCGGGTCGATCTCGATGGAGAACTCGCGCTCCGGCCCGTCCGCCAGGTTGAAGTTGCGACCCAGCGAATCCATCACCCGGTCCAGATCGGCATCGCTCAGATAGGTGGGCGTGCCACCACCGAAATGCAGCTGTTCCACCGGGCGTTCCGGGTGGAACAGCCGCCCCTGCAGCGCGATTTCCTGATCCAGATAGTCCAGATAGCTGCGCGCGCGCTCGTAATTGCCGGTCACCACCTTGTTGCAGGCGCAGTAGAAACACACCGTGTCGCAGAACGGCACGTGCACATACAGCGACAGCGGACGCGTGACACCATCGGCCTGCGAACGCTCGGCCTGTACCGCATAGGTGGTATCGTCGAACCCCTCGTGGAACTGCGGCGCGGTGGGATAGGACGTGTAGCGCGGGCCACTGACGTCGTAGCGTTGCAGCATCTCGCGGTCGAAGATCAGGCTCTGTTCCATCGGGGACTCCTGTGGGCGGACCAGCCCATGATACCCCCGGGCCGCACCCCGGGGCTTGAGGCAGGTCACCCAACCCGCCTTATGCTAGCCTCTGCGCGCACATCCGGCCCGGCCCCGAGAAACCATGTCACCCGACGAATACTGCGAAGAAAAAGCCGCGAAAAGCGGCTCCTCGTTCTACTACGCCTTCCGCTTCCTCGAAGACGACCGCCGTCGCGCGATCACCGCGCTGTACGCCTTCTGCCGCGAGGTGGACGACGTGGTCGACGAGACCAGCGAAGAGGCCGTGGCCCGCGCCAAGCTGGACTGGTGGCGCGGCGAGATCGAACGGCTGTACGACGGCGACCCGCAGCACCCCATCACCCGCGCGCTGCAGCCGCATCTGGCCCCGTTCGATCTGGGTCGCGAGTACTTCGACGAGATCATCGACGGCATGCAGATGGATCTCGACTACGACAGCTACCCCGATTTCACCACGCTGTCGCTGTACTGCTACCGCGTGGCCAGCGTGGTCGGCATCCTCTCCGCGCACATCTTCGGCTTCACCGAGCGCGGCACGCTCAAGTACGCCCACGATCTCGGCATGGCCCTGCAGCTGACCAACATCCTGCGTGACGTGCACGAGGACGCGATGCGCGGGCGGGTGTACATCCCGATGGACGAACTGCAGAAACACGGCGTGCGCCCGGAGGAGTTCCAGCGCAACCTCACCGACGACCGCCACCGCGCGCTGTTCGCGGAGCAGGCCGAACGCGCCCGGCGCTACTACGACAAGGCCGAGGCCGAACTGCCGGCAGCGGACCGCTACGCCCAGCGCCCGGGCCTGATCATGGCCGCGATCTACCGCCGCCTGCTGGACGAAATCGCCGATGACGGCTACCGCGTGCTGGAGCACCGGGTTCACCTGACCCCGCTGCGCAAGCTGTGGATCGCCTGGCGCACCTACCGCCGCCTGCGCCGCGAACGCCGGCGCGGCTGAGCCCGCGTGTCCGTCGCGTCCGACGCCCGTCCGGTGGCGGTGGTCGGGGCCGGCTGGGCCGGCCTCACCGCCGCGCTCGCGCTGGCGCGCGCCGGCCACCCGGTGCACCTGCTGGACAGCGCAGCGGTGGCCGGCGGCCGCGCCCGCAGCCTGACCCTGGACGGGACTACACTGGACAACGGCCAGCACATCCTGGTGGGCGCCTGCGAAGCGGCGCTGGCACAGATCCGCTCGGTGGGCGTCGACCCGGAGCAGGCCTTCCACGCCCTGCCCTTCGGTCTGGAACTGCGTGCCGCCGACGGCACCGAGGCCCTGCGCCTGAACCCCGCCTCGCCGCGCCTGCCGGCGCTGGGTCGCGCGCTGTACGCCACCCTGAAAACCGAACCGCTGCGCGTACGGCTGCGCGCCACCCTGGGTGCGGTCGGCCTGCTGCACGGCCCGCTGCATCAGGACCGACCGGTACGCGCCTGGCTGCAGTACCACCACCAGCCGCCCGCGCTGATCGAACGCCTGTGGGAGCCGCTGTGCCTGGCGGTCATGAACACCCCGCTGCGCAGCGCCTCGGCGCGGGTCTTCCGCGAGGTGCTGCGAGAGGCCCTGACCCACGGCCCGGAGGCGGCTCGTCTGCTGCTGCCGGCGCAGCCGCTGGGCGCGATCTACCCGGAGCCGGCGCTGGCCGAACTGCGGGAACGCGGCGCCAGCATCGACCTCGGACGGCGCATCCGGCACATCGAACTGCCCGACGACCCCGGATCGGGGGCTTCGCCGGTCATGCTGGAGGATCGCGGTGGCCGGCGCATCGAGGCACGCGCCGTGATCCTGGCCACCGCCCCGGCCGCTGCCGCCGGGCTGCTCCCCGAGGCCGCCGACCCGGGCGACCTGCGCGAGCGCATCCGCGGCATGGGCGGGCGCAGCATCTGCACCGTGTACCTGCGCTACCCGCGTGCGGTGGATGAACTGCCGCCCCTGCTGGGGCTGCTGGGGCAGTACGGCCAGTGGGCGGTACCGCGCCGCGTCGGCGGCCATCCGGAATGGGTGGCCGTGGTCACCTCCGCCGCCGACGACGCCGCACCCATGGATGCCGACACCCGCTGCGCGACGGTAGCCGCGGAACTGGCCCGCTGCGTACCCGGACTGGACACCCCGGTCGCGCAGCACGCGGTCTGCGAACGCCGCGCGACCCTTGATGCCAGCACCGGCATCGACACCCGCCGCCCCGAACCGCGCACCGCGCGCCGGGATCTGCTGCTCGCCGGGGACTATCTGGTCCCCGGACTCCCTTCCACCCTCGAAGCCGCGGTGCGCTCCGGTTTAGAATCGGCGCATCTGCTCATGGAGGACCTCTCTTGACCGACACCCCGCTCGACATCCCGAAGCTGATCGACTATCGGCCCGAACCCGGCGCCTTTGCCGACCGCGTGATCCTGGTGACCGGCGCGGCCGACGGCATCGGGCGCCAGGTCGCCGAGGCCTGTGCCGCTGCCGGGGCCGTGGTGGTCCTGCTGGACAAGGACATCAAGGGCCTGGAGCGCGTGTACGATGCCATCGAGGCCGCCGGGCACCCGCAGCCGGCGATCTACCCGCTCAACCACGAGGGGGCCACGGTCAAGGACTATGGCGAGATGGCCGAGAGCATCCGCGACTCGCTCGGCCGGCTGGACGGCGTGGTGCTCAATGCCGGCTGGGCCGGCACCCTGACCCCGCTGAAGCAGTACGACCCGGAGCTGTGGTTCAAGGTCGTCAACGCCAACCTGAACGGGCCGTTCTTCCTGGTGCAGGCGGTCATTCCGCTGCTGGAAGCCAGCCCGACCGGCAGTCTGGTGATCTCCACCCAGGACGCCAGCCGCGCCTACTGGGGCGCCTTCGGCATGGCCAAGGCGGCGCAGGACAGCCTGCTGGAGATCCTGCACCGCGAACACCGTCACGAAGGCGGCTTCATCCACGTCAACGGCGTGGACACCGGCCCGGTGCGCACCCGCTTCCGCCGCGCGCACTACCCCGGCGAAGACCCGGCCAGCCTGCCCGCGCCCGAGGACACCGTGGGCCCGTATCTCTACTTCCTCGACCCCGGCGACCCGGCCATCACCGGCCACAACCTGCGCCTGGAAGGCCACCTCCCGATCCGCCCCCTGCCCCCGGATTACGACGGCTGATTCCGGCCCCGATCGGCCGGGGGGCCGGCCTCCTACCGCTCCCCAACCCGCCGGTAGGAGGCCAGCCCCCTGGCCGACCCGGCACCAGACCTGCCCCCGATCGGCCGGAGGGCCGGCCTCCTACCGCTCCCCGAACCGTCCGTAGGAGGCCAGCCCCCTGGCCGATCCGGCACCGGACCTGC
>NZ_AUAG01000051.1:0-5507 GCF_000428605.1 Thioalkalivibrio sp. ALE19 | reverse complement strand
ACGAAACCGGCTGACCCACCCGCAGCCGACGTATGAACCCCGCATCCGTGTCTTCGGGACAGGGCATGAGAGGCCGGTGAGGAGAACCCCTGGCGCTCCTATGAGGCATCCCTTCCCCGGAAGGGCTGACCCTCGCCCGTAGAGAAGGGCAGCTCCGCGACGAAGTGAAGTCCGGTCGGTAACCAACCCGCGTATATCAGAGTGATCCACCGTCGCAATCCGCTTCTCGTGCCCTGCCTCGAAGGCATGGAAAACAGGAGGTCTCGATCGAACACTACAGCCAACCGTTGACAGGTCAATCCATATCAGGAGGCCAGCCCCCTGGCCGATCGGGCATGTCCAGCACCCCCACGCGCAGGGGACTGCGCTGCTCGTGTCGACGGTGGCTTGCGCCGGGGACACCAGCACGCGCAGGGGACTGCGCTCCTGCGTGGGGGAAGAAGGATTATTGGCCGGGCAGCGGGGACATACAAGAGCGATTACGAGCCGGGGCGACAATCCCGATGGGCACACTCGGGAATACCCGCAAACTGACCAACGTTGTCACTCAGGGTGACAAATTTCGTCACCCGAGACTGACAATCGCCGTCACACTCGGGGTGAATGAGTTGGCACGGAATGTGATTGGCTGTTCAAAAAAAGGACCAGCGCTATGCGGCTTATCCCACAGAAAGGCTTCACCCTCATCGAACTGCTCATGGTGGTTGCCATTCTGGGCATCCTGGTGGCGATCGCCACGTACTTCTACGGGGAGTACCAGATCCGCGCCCAGCTGGCGGAAGCCGTAACCCTCGGCACCACTGGCCGCACCGCGGCCGAAGAGTTCTATAACGCCCGTGGGCGTCTCCCGGAATCCAACCGATCGGCCGGCATGGTGCGGCCCGAGAGCATCTCGGGTTCGTACGTGACTGCCGTATCGGTCAGCCCCGATCGGCTCATACGCGTCCGCCTGGGAAACGACGTGAACGCACGCGTCAGGGGTGACCACCTGCTCCTGTCCGCCGTCACCAGCGAGGGAGACAGCCTGGTCTGGCGCTGTCGCGGGGATTCCGCAGCTACGAGCCGCCTGCTGCCGGCGAGCTGCCGAGAATGATATTGGTCCGCTTTCGCGGTTGCTTTCCTGGCATCACAATTGCATCATTGTTCGCGGGGTCTTCACCACCCTACCGAGCTCAACACCATCAGGAGTACAAATCATGAAAAAACAGGTTCAAAAGGGTTTCACCCTGATCGAACTGATGATCGTCGTGGCGATCATCGGCATCCTGGCCGCCATTGCCCTGCCGGCCTACCAGGACTACACCATCCGCGCTCAGGCCTCCGAAGGCATGTCGCTGGCTTCCGGTGCCCGTACGTCGGTCTCCGAGTTCTACAGCCAGCGCGGGCGCTTTGCCATTACAAACGATTCCTCCGCCAACCGCTCCTACGGGCTTGCACAACCGCAATCCATCAGCGGCTCGTACGTTGCCGGGATTAGCGTCACGCCTGCGACCGACTCCGGCAATGCCACCGAGGAGGATGGCGGCGCGGGTGTTATTCGCGTGCTTTACGGCAATGACGTTAATGCGGAAATCCGCAACCAAAGCCTCGTCTTCTCTGCCGTGACGGCCCGTGGCAGCATCGACTGGGTCTGCCGTGCGTTTGATGGCGACGACGGCAACGACATGGGGGGTGACGGTCTTGCTGAAGTAGGTGACGACCAGGATGAAGGTGGAGTCGCTGACAGCTATCTGCCGGCCGACTGCCGCAGCTGATCCGTCAATCAGTTGATGGACGAAGCACCCCGCCCCGCGGGGTGCTTTTTTGTGTCTCGACCATACAGCAACCAATGACCCAGTCGATCTTCAAGCTGGGCGCCATCCTCGCGATCGCGCTCATCACACTCGTCGCATATGCCCCCGGCTGGACCGGTGGCTACGTCTTCGATGACATTCCCAACATCGTCGAGAACGATGCCCTGGCGATGGAAAGCCTGTCCCCCGGCGAACTCTACCGGGCCTCTTTCTCCAGCGACGCGGGCCGCCTGCATCGTCCGGTCGCCATGTTTACCTTCGCCGTGGAGCGGCATTTCTTCGGCCTGGACGCCATGCCGATGAAGATCACCAACACGGTGATCCACGCCCTCAACGCCCTGCTCCTGGCGACCCTTTTCCTTCTGATCGTTCGGCAGCTGGAACGGCGCCAGTTGCAACGAACCGGACAGGGGCTCTCTCTCATCCCCGGGCTGCCACTGTTCGCGCTGGCAGTCGCCGCCGCCTGGGCACTGGCCCCCATCAACCTCACCGGCGTGCTGTTCGTGGTCCAGCGCATGGAGGCCCTGGCCACGCTGTTCATGCTGGCGGGCCTCATCGGTTATGTACTGGGCCGCCAGAGGATTGCCCATGGCGACGAGTTCCGGGGGTGGCTGATTCTTCTGGGCAGTCTCGGTGCCGGTGGCGCACTCGCAGTGCTCAGCAAGGAAAGCGGCGTCATGCTGCCCGTGTTCGCGCTGCTGCTCGAATGGCTGCTGTTCGGGTTCGGCGAGCGTGGTTCCACGACACGCCGCCGCCTTATATCGCTGTTCGGGCTCATCGTGATTCTGCCGGCCGTTGTCGGAGGCTGGTCCGTGCTGCCCAATGACCCGTCTCTTCCCAACCGTCCGTTTACCCTGGAAGAACGCCTGTGGACGCAGGTCCACGCGCTGTGGTTCTACCTCGCGAACATCGTGATCCCGTCCCCCGGCTCCCTGGCCCTCTATCACGACGCCTTTCCCCTCGCCCGGTCCTGGAAGGAACCATGGACCACGCTCCCGCTGCTGCTGGGCCTGCTGGGCCTGATCGCGGGGGCATTCCTGGTTGCCCGTCGGCTCCCGCTGGTGACACTCGGCATTCTGTGGTTCTTCATCCCCCATCTGCTGGTTTCCACGGTCATCCCGCTGGAACTCGTCTTCGAGCATCGCAACCATATGGCCTCGGCCGGCCCCCTGCTGGCGGTGTTTGCGCTGGTTCTGCAGGCCCGCTCGGGGGACTCGCTACGCAATGCCCGGATGGCACTGGTCATCGGCCTCATCGCGGTTTACGGGTTCCTCACGTTCCTGCGTGCCAATGAATGGAGCGATCCGTACCGCCAGGCCTATTTCGAAGCCACGCGGCACCAGGACTCGCCCAGGGCTGGATACGAACTGGCGCATCGGCTGCTGGCTCCCGGGCTGGAGACGGGCGATCCACTCTTTGGAGTGGCGATGTCGCAACTGCAAGATGCCACCACCCACCCCAACGCGGGGCTTCTGCCCCATTACCGGCTGATCGTGGAGCACGCCCGACGGGATCTGCCAGTGGACCCGCAATGGCAACAACAAATGGCGGCCTATATTCGGGAGAACGTGTTAACGCCTCAGGACATCAATGCCCTCCACGGCCTGCTGACACTCAAGATGGATGGAGATCTGTCCGCCCAGCAGGTGGACCTGGAGCATCTGATCGACCTGGCCGTTCAGACCCAGTCCCGGATGACCCTGCAGGCAGTGCAAGCCAACTATCTGCTCAATATCCCTGGCGACTTCGAGCAGGGCGAGAGCCTGCTTCTGGAAATGGCCCTGCATTCCCCCGACAACCCGCAGGCCTGGGCCAACCTTGCTCAGTTCCAGATCTCCACGGGGCAGTACGGCCATGCCGAACACAGCCTCCGTCGCCTTGACGAAGTTGATCGATTCAACCGCATGGAAGACACCGCCCGCGATCTCCGCGACCTGCTCGACCAACATCGCCATGCAGAGCAGAGCGGACCGGGCGCCCCTCGGCTGATTGAGGTGCAGCCATGAGCATCCGGACCGGCAAATCATTGAGCCTCGGGCACCGCGATATCCTGCTTCTGACGCTGTTGGCGGCTTCCCTCCTGCTGCTCACGTGGGTGGTTTACCGCCCGGGCCTGTCGGGCAATTTCATCTTCGACGATCTGAGCAACCTGGCCGTACTGGGCTTCTACGGCACCATCGACAACCTGCAGGCATTCTGGCTGTACGTGCTCTCGGGCTTTGCCGGCCCCACCGGGCGCCCGGTGGCGATGGCCTCGTTCCTGATCGATGCGCGCAACTGGCCGGCGGACCCGGAGCCGTTCAAGCACACCAACGTGCTGATCCATCTGGCCATCGGCGTGGTGCTGTTCGGACTGCTGAACCGGCTGGCACGGGCGCTGGACGCGGACGCCCGCACCGCCGCGCTGGTGGCCCTGCTGGCCACGGCCCTGTGGCTGCTGCACCCGCTGTGGGTCTCCACCACGCTGTACGTGGTGCAGCGCATGGCGCAGCTCGCCACGCTGTTCGTGCTGGCCGGGCTGTGGCTGTACGTCCGGACGCGGCTGGTACACCCGCCCGAGGTCCGCCCGGCCACGGTGCTCGGCATGGCCGGCGGCATCGGCGGGTTCGGCCTGTTGGCGGTGCTCTCCAAGGAAAACGGGGCCCTGCTGCCGCTGCTGGCGCTGGTGCTGGAAGGGACCATCCTGGCGGCCCATGCGCGGCGCCACCGCCTGCAGCCGACCCGCGGGTTTGTCTGGTGGCGGCGGATCGTACTGGGGGTTCCGATTGCGCTGCTGATGGCCTATCTGGCCACGCGCGCCGGTGCGCTGCTGAGCGACGACCCGGGCACGCGCGGTTTTACCGCGCTGGAGCGCCTGCTCACCCAGGGCCGCATCCTGTGGGATTACGTGGGCCACCTGGCACTGCCCCGTCCGGTCACGGGCGGAGTCTTTCAGGATCACATTGCGGTCTCCACCGGCCTGTTCAACCCGTGGACCACGGCGCTGGCCTGGGCGGCCTGGATTGCCCTGGGCGCGATGGCCATTGTGTGGCGGTTGCGCTTCCCCGCGCTGGCGGCCGCCATCCTGTTCTTTCTGGCCGCGCATCTGCTGGAATCCAGCTTCATCCAGCTGGAGCTGTACTTCGAACACCGCAACCACCTGGCCGCCGCCCTGCTCGGCCTGCCGCTGGCGCTGGCCTGGCTGCGCTGGAAACGGCCGGATGCGCTCACCCGCACGCTGGTGCCCCTTCTGGTCGTGGCCGCGCTGGCCCTAGTGACCGCGCTGCGCGCGGACCTGTGGGGCAGCCCCTTCCAGCAGGCCCGTGCCTGGGCCGAAGTCCGCGAGGACTCGGCCCGCGCCCAGCACTACCTGGCCGGATTCTGGCGCGAGACCGGGCACTATGAGGAAGAAGAACGGCTGATCCGCCGAGCCATCGAGCTGAACCCCAACGGCATCTCCTGGCGGATCCGTGCCGTGGGCATCGCCTGCGAACGCGGCCGCGACCCGCATGAGCCACTAGAAGGCACGCTGGACGCCCTCGCCTCCATGAGTGCCGTACGCTCGGTACAGCGCTCGCAGGTAGACACCCTGCTGGAACACCTGCACGGCGGAGGCTGCCCGGGACTGGACCAGCCCGACGACGTGCTCGCCATCATCGACCGGCTGGAGGCCGACGACCGGGCCCGCAACCGCCCCGGGCTGGGCTCCACCCTGGAACTGTGGCGCGGCCATGT
>NZ_AUAG01000050.1:0-5562 GCF_000428605.1 Thioalkalivibrio sp. ALE19 | reverse complement strand
CCGGACCTGCCCCCGATCGGCCGGAGGGCCGGCCTCCTACCGCTCCCCGAACCGTCCGTAGGAGGCCAGCCCCCTGGCCGATCCGGCACCGGACCCGGCCCGCTCGGCCGGAGGGCCGGCCTCCTACCGTTTGCCCGGCCCCTTCTTCGGGCCGCCCTTGCGGCCCGGCTTGCGGCCGGTCGGGGCCGGCCGTGCAGCCTTCTCCACGCCCAGGTGCTGGGTACGCACCTCGCCGCCGCGCTGCCGGAGCGCCTTGCCGCCGCGGGTCACGCGCCCGCCGGCGGCCGGTCGCGTCCCGCCGCCCTTGCTACCCCCCTTGCCCCCGGTACCCGCCGGCTGCCAGGTGGGGATCAGGTGATGCTTGCCGTTGCCGATCAGGTCGCGCCGGCCCATGCGCTTCAGCGCATCACGCAGCAGTGGCCAGTTATCCGGGTCGTGATAGCGCAAAAACGCCTTGTGCAGCCGCCGCGCCCGCGCCCCGCGGGCCACGGAAAGCCGCGAATCCGCCCTGCGCCGCACGCCCCGCAGCGGGTTGCGCCCGGTGTGCCACATCGCGGTGGCCAGGGCCATGGGACTGGGCAGGAAGGCCTGCACCTGGTCGGCGCGGAAGCCATTGCGCTTGAGCCACAGCGCGAGGTTCAGCATGTCCTCGTCGGTAGTGCCCGGATGCGCGGCAATGAAATACGGGATCAGGTACTGCTCCTTGCCCGCCGCCTTCGAGTACTTCTCGAACATCGCCTTGAAGCGGTCGTAGGTACCCATCCCCGGCTTCATCATGTGACCGAGCGGGCCCTCCTCGGTGTGCTCCGGGGCGATCTTCAGATACCCGCCGACATGGTGCGTCACCAGCTCCTTCACGTATTCCGGCGACTCGATCGCCAGGTCGTAGCGCAGGCCCGAGGCGATCAGCACCTTCTTCACCCCCGGCAGCTCGCGCGCCTTGCGATACAGGCGGATCAGCGGGGCATGGTCGGTGTTCAGATTGGAGCAGATCCCGGGATACACGCAGGACAGGCGCCGGCAGTTCTTCTCGATCTCCGGATCCTTGCAGGCCAGGCGGTACATGTTCGCGGTAGGCCCGCCGAGGTCCGAGACCACCCCGGTAAAGCCCTCCACGCGATCGCGCATCTCCTCGATCTCGCGCAGGATGCTGTCCTCCGAGCGACTCTGGATGATGCGCCCCTCGTGCTCGGTGATAGAACAGAAGGTGCAGCCGCCAAAGCAGCCGCGCATGATGTTCACCGAGAAGCGGATCATCTCCCAGGCCGGGATGCGCGCATCGCCGTAGGACGGATGCGGGGCGCGGGCGTAGGGCAGATCGAACACCGCGTCCATCTCCGGGGTCGACAACGGCACCGGCGGCGGGTTGAGCCACAGCTCCTTGTCGCCGTGGCGCTGCACCAGCGCCCGCGCGTTGCCCGGGTTGGTCTCCAGATGCATCACCCGCGAGGCATGGGCGTACAGCACCGCGTCGCCCTTCACCTGCTCGAAGGCCGGCAGGCGGATCACGGTGCGGCTGCGCGGCGTGCCCTTCGGGATCTCGCGGTGGAAGCGTACGACCTGCGCTTCGGCATCACCCCCGGATCCGGGTTGCGTGCCCGATTCCTGCCCGGTCGCGCAGGCCTGCGCCGAGGTCTCCGCATAGGGATCCGGGTTGGCATCCACCGGCCCCGGGGTATCCACCTCGGAGGAGTCCAGCACCACGTGATCGCCCGGCACCCGGTCGCGCAGGAACGCGGTGCCCCGCAGATCGTTGATCTCGCGCGGATGCTCGCCCCCGGCCACCCGATGCGCCAGTTCCACCAGCGCGCGCTCGGCGTTGCCGAACAGCAGGATATCCGCGCGCGAATCCAGCAGCACCGAGCGGCGCACCTTGTCCTGCCAGTAGTCGTAATGGGCGATGCGCCGCAGGCTCGCCTCGATCCCGCCGATCACCACAGGCACGTCGCGGAAGGCCTCGCGCACCCGCTGGCTGTACACGACCACCGCGCGATCCGGACGCCTGCCGTGCACGTCGCCGGGCGTATAGGCGTCGTTGGAGCGCTTCTTCCGCTCCGCGGTGTAGTGGTTGACCATCGAGTCCATGTTCCCGGCGGTCACGCCGAAGAACAGGTTCGGCCGCCCCAGCGCGCGGAACGCCTCGGCCGAGGTCCAGTCGGGCTGGGCGATGATACCGACGCGAAAGCCCTGCGCCTCCAGCAGCCGGCCGATGATGGCCATGCCGAAGCTGGGATGGTCGACATAGGCATCCCCGGTGACCAGCACGATGTCGCAGGAATCCCAGCCGAGCTGGTCCATCTCCTCGCGCGTGGTCGGCAGGAACGGCGCCGTGCCGAAGCGTTTGGCCCAGTACGGACGGCGGTCGAACAGACCGGGCACGGTCTCGTCGGCGATAACGGGTACGGAAGCGGACATGCGGCCTCGTTCCGGAGATTCCGGAGCACTGCGATCGGGTAATCGCCCATTACACGCGCGCGCGGCCCGGGCTTCAACCCGACCCGCGCGCGGCAGGGGCTTCAGACGTGCCGCGCGTCGCGCACGCCGGCGTACTGCACCCCGGCCAGACGGGCCAGATCGCGATCGAAGGTCGACAGATCGTTGGGGCCGAAATCCTCCAGCCGCGCATGACCGCAGGCCCGCGCCAGCACCCGCGCCAGTTCGGTGCCATCGGTCAGGAACCGGCCCAGACGCGCCGCCCCGGTCTCCACATCCAGGCGCGCACGCAGCCGCGGATCCTGGGTGGCCACGCCGGTCGGGCACTGGTTGGTGTGGCAGATGCGCGCCCCCACACAGCCGATCGCCTGCAGCGCGGCGTTGCCCAGGGCCACGCCGTCGGCGCCCAGCGCCAGGGCCTTGACCCAGTCCGCCGGGGTGCGCAGCCCGCCGGTCACCAGCAGCGTCACGCGGCCCGAGGCCCCGGTGGCATCCATGTGCCGGCGTGCACGCGCCACCGCCGGGATGGTCGGCACCCCCATGTGGTCGCGCAGCAGCGCCGGCGCGGCGCCGGTGCCCCCGCCGCGACCATCGAGGATGATGTAGTCGGCACCGGCCTCCAGGGCAAAATCGATGTCCGCCTCGATGTGGTGCGCGGCCAGCTTGAACCCGACCGGGATGCCGCCGGAGCGCTGGCGCACGTCGTCCGCGAAGCGGCGGAAATCCTCCGGCGTGCGCAGCGCCGGATCCGCGGGCGGCGAGACCGCGTCGCGCCCGGCCTCAATCCCGCGCGCGGCCGCGATCTCGTCGGTCACCTTGGAACCGGGGAGCACGCCGCCCACGCCGGTCTTGGCCGCCTGCCCGGCCTTGAAATGGAAGGCCTGCACCCGCTCGGGCACCGTGTCGTCGTAGCCGAAATGCGCCGGACCCAGCTCGAACAGATAGCGCGAGGCGGCCTCCGCCTCTTCCGGCAGCATGCCGCCCTCGCCGGAACACACCCCGGTGCCGGCGAGCTCCGCGCCGCGTGCCAGCGCCAGACGCGCCTCGCGCGACAGCGAGCCGTAGCTCATGTCGGTCACCAGCCAGGGCATGGACAGCCGCAGCGGCCGCTGCGCCTGCGGCCCGATCACCAGCTCGGTGGCCACCTCCGCCCCGGCCTCCAGCGGCCGGCTCGCCAGCTGGGCCGCCAGCAGCTGCAGCGCATCCCAGCCCGGCAGGTCGTCGCGCGGCACGCCCATCGCCACCGTCGGTCCGTGGGCACCGAGCCCGTCCAGGCCGTCGCGCGCCAGCGCATGGATGAACTCGACATGCGGCTCGGTCGCGGTCGCGCGCGGATCGGGCGGCGCGTCGGATCCGCCGTTCCCGGCGTTCCCGCCCGGCTCCGACGCCGGTTCCGACGCCGGTTCCGGCGCCTCCCCGACCTGCGCGTCCAGCCCGGCGTGCGTACCGTCACAATAGGGCAGATTGCCCGACTGCTTGCACTGGCACAGAAACGCCTCGCCATCCTCCTGCGCGGTAAACGCCAGCGGGCCCAGGCCCGTCCCCGCGTGGGAACCGTCACAGAACGGCTGGTTCGCCGAACGCCCGCAGCGGCAGAAGTAGTACTCCTTCCCCTTCTCCAGCTCCACGCCACGCGGTTCCAGTGCCGCAATCACGGGTCGGCTCATCGTATCCTCCTGTCGGGTGCCGTCTCACCCGACATGAACCCACAAACCCGCACCCCGGCGCAAACCGCCCGACCCGGCCGCCCCGTCTGGGCGCGATGACGCCCGGGGGCGTATCATGAGGAATCGTGCCATCTGCCCCCGGGAGCCCCGCATGAACCAGGTCGACCACCGCAACACCCGCCGCGACTACACCCGCGCCGAGCTGCGCCGCAGCGACCTGACCCCGGAGCCCGCACAGCTGCTGGCCCGCTGGCTGGAAGAAGCGCGCGAGGCCGGCAACCCCGATCCCACCGCCATGACCCTGGCCACCGCCGACGCCGACGGCCAGCCCTCGGCGCGCATCGTCCTCTTCAAGCATTTCGAGGGCGAAGGCCTTTGCTGGTACACCGACTCGCGCAGCCACAAGGGCCGCGACCTCGCCGAGAACCCCCGCGCCGCGCTGCTGTTCTACTGGCCCGAGACCGAACGCCAGATCCGCGTCGAGGGCAGCGTCAGCGCCCTGCCCGCCGAGCTCGCGGACGACTACTTCAGCCAGCGGCCCGGCGGCAGCCGGCTGGCCGCCGCCGCCTCCCTGCAGAGCCAGCCGGTGGAGGACCGCGCCACCCTGGAGCAGCGCGTGAAGGACCTGGAAAAGCAGTACCCCGACGGCAACGTCCCCCGCGACCCGGCCTGGATCGGCTACCGCCTCGCGCCCGAACTCTTCGAATTCTGGCAGGGCCGCGCCAGTCGCCTGCACGACCGCTTCACCTACCATCACAACGGCGAACACTGGGAAATCACCCGCCTGATGCCCTGAACCGCCGATCCTGAAGCGCGCCATGCGGGCGGTCCGCATGCGGGAGCCGGGTTCCCCCGCCGATTATCCACGGCAACCCTACCGCCCCCGCCTCCGAATCTGCTAGGATGCGCAGCGCTACTGGCGACGGTCGCAACAACCGACCGGGTCGGAGCACGGAGAGGTGCCGGAGTGGTCGAACGGGGCGGTCTCGAAAACCGTTGTACGCGCGAGCGTACCGAGGGTTCGAATCCCTCCCTCTCCGCCAGAATTCCGCAGGAGCGTGCTTGCACGCGAAAAAGGGGCCCGCGCGGCCCCTTTTCTATGCGCATCCCCCCGCAGGCGCCCGTGAACATGCCCGTAGGAGATTCTATGTCTGCGTGCAAGGGTTCGGGGGTCGGTAGTCGGTCTGGTTTTTCATGAGGGCGAAGGCGACGCGGGCGAGTTTGCGAGCCAGGGCATTGAGGGCCTGCGTCGTGGCCAATCCCCGATCGAGACAGCGCTGGTAGTAGTCGCTCCAGGCGGGTTTGGATTTGGCCTGCATGGCCGCCATGTAGAGCAGGCGTCGCAGCTCCGGGTCTCCCTGCTTGGTGAGCCGGCGTCGGCCTCGCTTCTGGCCGGAGTCCCGGACCCGGACATCCATGCCCAGGAAGGCCACGAACGCATCGCTGCTGCGGAAGGTTCCAC
>NZ_AUAG01000049.1:0-6264 GCF_000428605.1 Thioalkalivibrio sp. ALE19 | reverse complement strand
TTACCGGCCCGATCTGAGCTATCTGCTGCTGGACGAGGGCGCGATCGTGGATGCGCCCGACTGGTCGGACGAGACGCGCAACGTGGCGGCGGCGCTGTTCCGGCTGGAGCACAACCGCAACGAGCAGGATCTGCTGGAAGTGCTGGGCCGTCTGGTGGAATGGCTGCGGTCCCCGGAGCAGACGGGGCTGCGGCGCTCGTTCGTGGTGTGGATGCGCCGGGTGATGCTCCCGCATCGAGCACCGGGGATGGAACTGCCGCCGTTCAACGACCTTCAGGACTTGCACGAGGTACACGACATGCTGGCCGAACGGATCAAGCACTGGCCCGACCGGTGGATCGAGGAAGGGCGCCAGGAGGGGCGCCAGGAAGGGCGCGAGGAAGGGCGCCAGGAAGGACTTCAGGAAGGACGTCGCGAGACCGCGCGCAATCTGATCCGTTCTGCCGAGATGGATGACCGCACGATTGCCGAAATCGTTGGGTTGTCAGTCGAGGAGGTGACCCGGATACGGGAAAATCCTTCGCAGTGACCCGCCCGGTCCGCATCATCCGGTGCGGGTAGATGCCGGACCGAGCACGATGCCTTTAATCGCCGGAAGCGCAGCGACGAACCGCCGGCGCTACCCCTCCAGCTCCCGCAGCACGCGAAATCCCAGGTTGGTGTCCATCTCGTCCACGTTGCGGCGCCGGCGGGCGGCGCTGCGCGTGAGCACCGCCGGGTCGAACCATGAGCCGCCCTTGGTCACCAGCCACTCGTTGTCCGGCTCCGGCCCGTAAACCCCGTCGCGTGGCAGGCTGGCGTGGCTGTCGTGCCAGGGCGTCGCGGTGAACTCCTGCACGTTCCCGTGCATGTCGTACAGCCCCCACAGGTTCGGCTGGAAGCTGCCCACATCCAGCGGCCGGTTCAGCGGAAAGCACGCCGGGATGTACCACTTGCGCCGCTGGCGCCGCTCCTCGTACGGGAACAGCGAATTGAAATGCACGTCGCGGCAGCCCACCACCTCGCCGAACGCGAACGGCGTGGTCGTCCCCGCGCGGCAGGCGTGCTCCCACTCGGCCTCGGTCGGCAGGCGGTAACGCTGCCCGGTCTCCTCGCTCAGCCACTCCAGATACTTGCGCACTCCCGCCGGCTTGATGTTGAACATCGGCGTGCGCGGCGTCTTCGGCCGCACCAGCCAGTCCCAGCGCTCATGGTCCGTAGCCTCCTCGAAGGCCAGCCACTCCTCAAGCGTGACCGTAAAACGGCCCAGCGCGAACGGCCGCTCCAGCGTCACCAGCCGCCGCGGACCCTCGTGCTCCTGGCGGCCGAACTCCCGCGCATCGGAACCGATTTCGAGCTCTCCTGGCGGGATCACCACCAGCTCCGGCGTGGGCACGCCCGACCGGGCCTCGTCGCGGAAAACCGTGTCCCGGCGCGCCTCCCGCGCGGCCTGCTGCTGCAGCTCCAGCAACTGCGCCTGATCCATCTGCTGAACGTTCTTCGCCATCATCCCTCCGGGTGACTCCACGGCTCTACCCCATAAGGCAGCGCCCGGGGTGCCGGGTTCCCGCGAACCCGCCGGGCCCGCGCCTCGCCACAATGCCCTTGCAGCCACGGCGCCCGCACGCTAGCTTGCCACCCTGGGCGAGCCAAACGCCCGCAACCATGTCCGGACTCAGGGAGGAGCCGACGTGACCCCGACCCCATACCGCCCGCGGACCCGCGGGCTCACGCTCATCGAACTGCTCGTAGCCCTGGCGGTGTTCATCACGCTCAGTACCGTCGGCGTAAGCTCCTTGCAGACCCTGGTGGACCGCAGCCGCGTGACCGCCACCACCAACCAGCTCCTCACCGCGCTGCATTTCACCCGCAGCGAAGCCGTGCGCCTCAACCATACCGTCACGCTCTGCGCCTCCCGCGACGGCCGCACCTGCACCGGTACCGACTGGAGCCATGGCTGGATCGCCTACCGCAACCCCCACCACCTCGATCAGCCCGCATCCGCCGAGGACATCTTGCGCGCAACCAGCCTCCCGGCCGGGCGCGGCATCGAGATTGCCGGCAACACCCCGGTCCGCCATTACGTGAGCTACGGCAACACCGGCATATCACGCCGCCACTCCGGCGCCCTGCAGATGGGCACCCTGCGCCTGTGCGGCCGCCATGCCGGCAGAAACCTCATCATCAACGCCGCCGGCCGGCCGCGCACCGAGCCCGCCCCCTGTCCACACACGCCCGCATGACACGCCATACCCGCCACACACCCACCGCTCGGCCCGGCCAAACAACCGTTCGCATGAACAGCCTTGCCCGGCGGGCGGGAATGGGTTTCACTGGAATTACCCAATTCCCCATGGAAGCCCGACATGCGTCGTCAAACCGGATTCACGCTCATCGAGCTCATGATCGTGGTCGCCGTGATCGCCATCATCGCGGCCATCGCCTATCCCGCGTACCTCGACCAGGTCCGCAAGGCCCATCGGGGCGATGCCCAGACCGCGCTGATGCAGTACGCGCAGGCCCTGGAACGCTGTTACACCCAGTACAACGCCTACGACGCCGATGATTGTCCTGACGCACCGGACATCGATCGCTACACGATCGATGATGATGATATCGATGCTCGTGAATTCACCCTGACGGCTAATCCAGACTCCACGGGCGGCCAGAACCAGGATGCATGTGGCTGGCTGCAGATTGACCACCTCGGCCGCAGGACGGCCGATGGCGACAACTGCTGGGACTAGGCGATGAACTCCAATCCCACACAACGACTCACGAGGCCCGTGGCACGAGGCTTCACCCTCATCGAGCTGCTGGTGACCCTGGCGGTCCTGGTCATCATCATCACCGTCGGCGTGCCCGGTTTCCAGAATCTCACCAATCAGAACCGCGCCGCGGGCACGGCCAACGAACTTTTGACCGCGCTACAGGCAGCCCGCAGTGCCGCCGTCACCCGCAGCCGTGACATCGAGATCTGCGCGAGCGACACCACCGGCGCAGAGGACCCTGATAATATCTCATGCTCCAATTCGAGCGACTGGAGTACAGGCTGGGTCGTCCGGGACCCGGGCGTGGGCGAGACTTTGCGCGTTCGCGGCCCGGTCCGCGGCGGTGTGGCAATCAGAGGTCCGGACGGCCCAGTTACGTTTACCAATGCGGGCGTTGTCGAAGGATCTACCTCGTTGAGCAGGTACGACTTCGACGTCGACGTCAACAGTGGCCGTGCCGAGCGTTGTGTTGACTTCGGCATTGGTGGCCGTGCCGAAGTGCTTGAAGGAGATTGCTGATGAAGGCCCGTAGCATTCGTATATCGGGCGGGCGGCAAACGCGCTCGACGGTGATGGCCCAGGCCGGTTTCACCCTTATCGAAATCCTGGTGGCCCTCATCATCATCTCCGTGGGTCTCCTGGGCCTCGCCGGTGCACAGATGCTTTCCCTGCAAAGCAGCCAGACCAGCTATGAACGCACCATCGCCGTGATCCAGTCACGTGATCTCGTCGAGCGCCTGTGGGCCGGAATCTGCGATGTCTACGACGACGGAGGCGACCTTGAGGGCGGTGATGAGAACACCATCGTCGAGCAATGGGGGAACGACCACGATGGAACCCTTGGCGACCCCGACGAGGACAGCTGGGACCCCACCGTCTCTGCCGACAGCGAGGTGATCACCATCACCATCGAGTGGGACAGCCGCCGTGAAGATGATGATGGCGAGACAGTGCAAGAGCAGTTTACTCACCACGCCCGCGTACCCAATCTGGAATGTGACTGATGACTCGGCTTGCAGAAAACAAACCCCGCCATAACGGGAAAGCACCGGGGCTGAGACGTTCCCGGGGCTTCAACCTCATTGAGCTGATGATCTCGCTGGTTCTCGGGCTTCTCCTGGTCGGCGGCGTGATCACGGTGTTCGTTTCCAACCAGACAACCTATCGCACGACCACGGATCTGGATAACGCCCAGGAAGCGTTCCGCTTCGCCTCGCACACCATCATGCGGGTTGTGCGCCAGGCCGAAGAAATCCAGAACTCCGGCCAGGACGGTGAGCTCTTGGTCCTGTTGTCGGGGAGCGCCGGCGATGGGGTGCGTAACTGTCTGGGCGATGAAGTCCGTGACGCAGACGGAGATCCCGACGCCGTGGAAACTCAGGCCAACCAGTTCCTCTTGGCTGGAGAGGCCTTACGTTGCGACGTCTATGATGACCCCGGCGATATTAGTGACACGCCCGACACGACCGGCGATCTGGTGGATGGGGTGTCGCAACTCGTATTTCGGTACGGCGAGGCCAGCGACGACTACTGGAACGCCACGGATGAGCTTGAGGACTACGGTTCTGTTGACGACTGGACAGATGTGCGTTCTGTCCAGGTCGACATGCAAATGGTCGGAAGCGGTCTGAGTACGGAATTCATGGCGACCGTACGGCAGTCTGCAATCTCAGCCGCGGCAGGTGGAGGCGACGATGACGATTGATCGGTGCACGGGATTGTATCGAGCGGCAGGGTTGGACGTAACGCAGGCGAATACCTGTAAGGAGATTAACAAAATGAAGCACCCCCCTAAACTGAACAGCTCACGCCAGGATGGCGCAGCGCTGATCGTCGGCCTGATCCTTTTGGCCGTAGCGACAATCGTCACGTTGCTCAGCATGTCGTCAGGGCATATGCAGGAAAGAATGACGTCCAATACCAATAACCAGGCCCATGCCTTCAACGCCGCAGAAGCGGGTTCTGCGAAACTTTTTCATGACCTCAACTCCTATCTGGGCGGCGGCGGTCAGCTACGGTCGGACGAAGATTTGAAGGAGGCGCTTAACGCGTATGACTTTCATACGGATGAGCCGCGCGCGAATGATGACCCTGAATTCGGCGAATTCGGGTTTTTTCGCGTTAATTTGACTGAGTCATCTGTCGGCGAGTCTGAATCAAGAATAGTAGTGGATGGTTATAGCTTGCATGGTGGGAGTGTTCTTGCGCGCGCATCAGTCGCCATAGTGCTTGAGTCAGTCGGGGGTATGCCTTTCGGGTCGAGAGGGGCATTTGAGTGTATCGGTGAAGACGGTGAAGACGGTGAAGATTGCGTCTTTAAGGCCCCTTCGGGTGGGGCTTCTTCTGCAGCCGACGGTCGCGATTATGTTGCGCCGCATCCGGACGATCTGAGTCAGCCAAATGCTTGCGATACGCAGGGAGGGGCACCGGATCGAGCAGTAGATGATCAAGGTGAGAACCTTGCTTCTCAGGCTGGGCTGATTCTCCCTGAAGGAGACGTGCAAGAAAGTTCGGGGGGAGGCGGCGAGCTGGATTTTGAGGGTGACCCCTCTAAGGTGAGAAGCGAGGAAGACTATGAGGAGCGTTATGGGGAGTCACTTGAAGATAGGAGGTCATATATAGGCGAGCGGATTGCGGAACATAAAGCTAACGCAATGGGCGTGGGGGAAAGTGGTGAGCGGGAAATTACCGATCAGCATGGAACCTGGGTTGCTGAAGAGGGCGAGACCCTTAAGCTGGATGGTGATGCCGGTGGGATTGTGATCCTCGATGGTGGTGAGTTGGATATGGACTCGGGTAATCAATGTTTCTCTGGGCTTGTCTTAGTGCGCGATGGTGGGCGGATTAGGGCTGGAGGGACCGGTGCGATTCTTGGTTCCGTAGTCGGTGCTAAAATTGACGGCCCAATGACCCATGGTAATGTTAGCTTCTTTTATAGTTCTGAGGCATTGGGTCATGCTGGTGGAGGCGGTGGGGAGCTGCGGATTTCCAGCTGGAGTGAATTTTTGAATTGAGCGGCCTCCGAGGTCGCTGGGTGTGCGTCGGGTAGACTGTGGGAAGAGAATACCTATTTTGGGTCTGATTCGTGCGGCGCGTGCAGGCTCGCCAAGTGTTGTTCATAGAGCTCCCAGATCCGCGGAGCAATCGCCCCGCGTGATCCGGGGTAGGTGAGGCGGTCGGGGTCGAAATCGGTCAGGTATTCGATCTCGGTGCAGCGCAGTTCGCTGGCGATCACGTTGAAGATGAGCAGCTGGGTCCCGCGTTCGGCCAGCGGGACCAGGGCACCGATCACGCCGGTGTCGTTCAGCCCGGGTTCGCCCCGGGCGTCGCCTTCCTCGGCCGGCGGGCGCACCAGAGTGCCCAGCAGTTCCTGGAACGCCTGGTCGCAGGCATAGCACACCTCCGGAGCGCGCAGACCCTGTACCCGTTCGCAGGCCGCGCGGATGTCGTCATCCGGCAGCATGGTGCGTTCGGGCGGCAGGGTCACGCGGTTGGCGCTGCCGTTGGGCAGCAG
>NZ_AUAG01000048.1:0-6677 GCF_000428605.1 Thioalkalivibrio sp. ALE19 | reverse complement strand
CCGGGCAGTCCCCGGCGCCGGATCGGCCGGAGGGCCGGCCTCCTGCGCGCGGGTGCAACCGTGGGAGGCCAGCCCCCTGGCCGATTTGACGTCCGAGCAGTCCCCGGCGCCGAATCGGCCGGAGGGCCGGCCTCCTACTGGCGGGTATCGAAACGGTGGATCAGGGATTTCAGCTCGCCGGCCAGGCGTTCCATGTCGGCGCTGGCCTCGCGCGCGTGTTCCGCCACGGTCCCGGTCTCGCCGGCCACGTCGTGGATGGAGGTGACGTTGCGGTTGATCTCCTCGGCGACCGAGCTCTGCTCTTCCACCGCCGTGGCGATCTGGGTGTTCATCTCGGTGATGCGCCCCACCGCCTCGCGGATGCGCCCCAGCGACTCACCGGCCGACTGCGCCTGTTCCACGCCGTGGGCAGCCTGTTCCTGGCTCGAGCGCATCGCACTCACCGCCTCCCGCGAGCCGTTCTGCAGGGTCTCGATCATCTGGCGAATGGTCACCGTGGACTCATCCGTGCGCTGCGACAGCCGCCGGACCTCGTCGGCCACCACCGCGAAACCGCGTCCGTGCTCGCCGGCACGCGCCGCCTCGATGGCCGCGTTCAGGGCCAGCAGGTTGGTCTGTTCTGCGATCTCGCGGATCACGCCGAGGATGTTGTCGATCTCCGCGGCGTCGGTCTCCAGCCGGTTGAGCTTCTCTGCGGTGGTCTCGACCTCGCGCGCCATGCGATTGATCGCTTCCACGGTGGCGTTCACCACCTCCTCCCCGGAACGGGTCTCCTGCTCGGCGTGATGGGCGCTGTCCGCGGCCTGCGCCGAGTTCTGCGCCATCTCCTGGATGGTCGAGGTCATCTCGTTCATCGCCGTGGCGACCTGATCGATCTCGCCCTGCTGGCGGGTGACCCCGCTGGCGGTCTGCTCCACCGCACCCGCCATGGTCCGGGCGCCGTCGCTTACCGCCCCCGACTGCTCCTCGATGCGGTCGAGCACGGTGAACAGCCGCGCCTCGTGGAAGCGCTGGAACAGCTCCAGCGTCGCCGAACCGTCGCGCCGGCCGCAGTAGATGGTCTCCATCACCGGGTTGTCGAAGATCCGCCGCAGTCCCCGCATCGTACGCTGCAGCGGCTGCATCAGCCCGAGCGTGGACGCGCCCCCCAGGGCGAACACCAGGGCCAGACCCAGCCCCTGGGCCAGTGCTCCCCAGGGCGCCAGCAGCACTCCCAGCGCCAGCACAAAGCCGAGGCCCCAGACACCCAGCAGCCGGAACAGCAGGCTGTCCCAGAGGTGCCGGCGAAACTGGCGCCCGCGCTTCATCGCGGCATAGACCTTCTCCGCGCGCTCGACGTGCTCGCGCGACGGCACCCGACGAACCGACTCGTAGCCCACCTTCTGCCCGTTTTCGTAGGCCGGGGTCACGAAGGCGTCCACCCAGTAATGATCGCCGTTCTTCCGGCGATTCTTCACGATGCCCATCCAGGCGCGATCGGACTGCAGCGTGGCCCACATGTCGGCATAGGCCGCCTCGGGCATGTCGGGGTGGCGCACGATATTGTGCGCCGAGCCGTGGAGTTCTTCCCAGTCGAAACCACTGACGCGTACGAAGGCGTCATTGGCGTTGCGGATCCGGCCCTTCAGGTCGGTGGACGAGATCAGGTCCTCGCCCTCGTTGAGGGTGTATTCGGTCCCCGTGACGGGAAGGTTTTCGCGCATACTGCTCGGTCTCCGCGGGCGCGCCGGCCGGCGCGCCCTTTGCTGGTCGCGTGAGTGTCGTTGTACGGGGTAACGGCCGCCGCCCGGGCGGCTTGAGCTTCAGCGCCGTGCCGCCGCCAGCAGCCGGGCGAAGCCGTCGAAGGTCCGGGAATCCAGCGCCAGCGCCGGCGAGCGCCGGTCGGCGTAGATCATCCCGATGCAGCGCCCGTGCTCCCGCACCGGCGCCAGCAGGCAGTCCACGCCGCCGGTCAGCTCGGCCACGGCCCCGGGCAACGGGGTGTCAGGATGATCGCGCGACCACCAGACCGGATCGGTCTGCTCCAGTACCGCGCCCATGGCGCCCAGGTCATGGCGGCCGATGCCGAAATGGCTGAACTCCGGCTCGTGCAGCGTACCGACGAGATCGGCCGCATGCAGCCAGTCACCATCATGCGCCAGCTCCGCGAACACGACCCTGTTCAGCCCCAGGCCGAACTGGCAGGCGCGCAACAGGCGCCGCAGGCGCACGCCCCGGTGTGGCTCGCGCTGCAGCGCGAGCTCGCCGCTGACCGCGATGTCGCCGCGCGGCGCCAGGCCCAGCGGCACCGGCGAACAGTCCTCCCGCCAGACACGCGCGATCGCCGCGGGATCCAGGGCGTCCATGGCATACAGCCAGGCGTCCCGGTTGAAGCCCTCCATCAGACGGCCGAGCCGATCCGCCGCCGCCTTGTCGGGCTCGCCCAGCAACTCGGCCAGCAGGCGCAGATCGCGATCCTCGCGCAGGGTGTCCATGCCGTGGAAGATCTGGCCGGCCACCGCCGAAGCCACCATCACCTCCATGGCCCGCGGGTGAGCGGCGTTCTCCGCGCGCAGGGTACCGCGTACCAGCTCCGGCAGGTGCATGTGCTCGGCCATTCCGCGCGACAGATCGTCGGTGGCATAGCCCAGAGCCACGTAACTGGCCTCGTCGGGCAGCGCCCGCAGCTGCAGCATCGAGCGCAGCCCCGGCAGTTCCGGCGCGTCGGTCATTTCCAGCGCCAGCATGCCGAGGTCGTTCAACAGGGCGGCCAGCCCCAGCTCGCCCGGTTCACTGTCGTGGCGCACCCGTCCCAGTTCCTCCACGATCAGTGCCGCCAGGCGCGCCTGGGCCGCTCGCCGCCGGTACGGCTGCGGGTCCGGGAGGATGTCTTCCACCCTTGGTGCGCGTTCGATCTCCTCGTGCACCGCCCGCAGCCCCAGCATCGCGATCGCATCCGGTACCGAATGCACCTCCTGCTTGAGGCCCGGACGCGGGGCGTTGGCCCGCAGGATCAGCCGCAGTGCCAGCCCCGGATCGCGCTCGGCATACAGCCCCACCTCGCGCAGCGAGCGGTTGACCAGGGCGTCGGTGTCGGCGAAAACCGCCTCGCTGGACCCCAGTACCGGCCAGTCCGTCTCTGCCAGGCTGCGTGCCCGCCCGGCATAGGGCGCCGTTTCATCCAGGGCCATTGCTGTACCTCGCCTGCGGTTCTCGATTAAGGTTGGCGGGCCGACTATAGCAACGCAGGACCTGCTCGCGTGAAGTTCATCCTCGGTTTTCTCGTCGTACTGGGCGCCGTCTTCGGGGGCTACGTGGCCCACGGTGGCGACATCTTCATCATCTGGCAGCCCTACGAATACATCATCATCGGCGGCGCCGCGCTGGGCGCGTTCCTGATCGCCAATCCGCCACACGTGGTGGTTACGGTCTTCAAGTCGATCCCCAAGCTGATGCAGGGACGCAAATATGCGCAGGCCGACTACCTCGACCTGCTGGCGCTGATGTACAAGCTGTTCGTCAAGGCCCGCAAGGAGGGCCTGATGGCGGTCGAAGTCGACATCGATGATCCGGAAAACAGCGAGATCTTCCAGGCCCACCCGCGGGTGCTGAAGAATCACCATGCCGTCGAATTCATCACCGACTACCTCCGGCTGATCATCTCCGGCTCGATGAACCCGCATGAGCTGGACGCCCTGATGGACGTGGATCTGGAGACCCACCACGAAGAGGTGGAGCGTCCCAGCCATGCGGTGAACAAGGTGGCGGACGCCCTGCCCGGCTTCGGCATCGTCGCGGCGATCCTCGGCATCATCAACACCATGGGCGCCATCGGCGGCGACATCGAGACCATCGGCATGAACGTGGCCGCCGCGCTGGTCGGCAGTTTCCTCGGGATCCTGCTGGCCTACGGCTTCGTTGGCCCGACGGCCTCCGCGCTGGAGGCCCGCTCGCACGAGGACACCAAGTACATGCAGTGCATCAAGGCCTGCATCCTCGCCAACGTGCAGGGCTACAGCCCGCAGGTCTCGGTGGAATTCGGCCGCAAGACCATGGAAAGCGACGTGCGCCCGGGCTTCACCGAACTCGAGGAACACGTGAAGGCGGCCTGAGGCCGGCCGGACACCGCTCATGGGCGTCGAGGACAAGACCCAGCCGATCATCGTCAAGAAGAAGGTGGTCCAGGGCGGCCACCACGGCGGTTCGTGGAAGGTCGCCTTCGCCGACTTCGCCCTGGCGATGATGGCCTTCTTCCTGCTGCTGTGGCTGCTGGCCGCGCTGGAGGCGGACGAACGCGCCGCGCTGTCGGAGTACTTCCAGAACCCCTCGGCGTTCGAGGGCGAGGCCATGGCCCCGTCGCAGGCCATCGGCGACGGCACCGGCGCCGATCCCTCGATCATCGATTTCGAGGGCCTGCCCGACCGTCTCGATGCGCCCCCGGAGCCCGTACCGGACGATGCCGATGACGAGACCCTGCTGGAACGCGACCGCGAGCGCCTGGAATCGCTGCAGGAAGCGCTGGAAGAAGCCATCGACCGCAGTCAGGCCCTGGAGCCGTTCAAGGACCAGCTGCTGATGGACATCACACCGGAAGGCCTGCGTATCCAGATCATCGACGCCGAGAATCGTCCGATGTTCGCCACCGCCAGCGCGCGGCCGCTGGACCATGCCAGCGGCATCCTGCGCGAGCTCGCGGGGCTGATCAACGAGGTCCCCAACCGGATCTCGATCACCGGCCACACCGATGCCCGCCCGCTGCAGCGCGAGGACTACACCAACTGGGAGCTGTCCACCGACCGCGCCAACGCCGCGCGGCGCGAGCTGATCGCCGGCGGCACCGAGCCGGAACAGATCGCGCGCGTGGTGGGGCTGTCCGACACCGTCCCCTTCGACGAGGACAACCCCGAGGCCGCGGTGAACCGGCGCATCACCCTGATCGTCCTCAACCAGGAGGCGGAGGAAGCCATGCGCGAGGGGATCGAAACCGAGGGCACGCCGCCGGCGGATGCACTGGACGCCCCGGAAGACTGACCCCGCACGCGACCTTCAGCGCAGGAACAGCGAATAGGCCGGGTTGCCGGTCTCCTCGTGCCACGGGTAGCCGACTTCCTCGAGGAATTCCCGGAAGCGCTTGCGATCCTCCTTCGGGATCTGCATGCCGACCAGCACCCGACCATGCGCGGAGCCATGGTTGCGGTAATGGAACAGGGAGATGTTCCAGGTCTCCCCCATGTGGTTGAGGAAGTTCAGCAACGCCCCCGGACGCTCCGGGAATTCGAAGCGGTAGAGCCGCTCGTTGCGCACCTCGCCACCGTGGCCGCCCACCATGTGCCGCAGATGCAGCTTGGCGACCTCGTTCTCGGTCATGTCGAGGACCTCGTAGCCGCGCTCGCGCAGGTTCGCGAGGATCTCCGCGCGCTCGGGATCGCCGCCTTCCAGCTTGATCCCGGCGAAGACATGCGCGGTGCTGTCGTCGGCGTAGCGGTAGTTGAACTCGGTAATGCCGCGCTTGCCGACCGCTTCGCAGAACTCGCGAAAGCTGCCGGGCCGTTCGGGGATGGTCACCGCGAACAGCGCCTCGCGGTGTTCGCCGATCTCGGCGCGCTCGGCCACGTGGCGCAGGCGGTCGAAATTGATGTTGGCGCCGCTGAGCACCGCCGCCAGATGCGCGCCGCGCAGCCCCTCGCGCTGGGCGTACTGCTTCATGCCGGCCACCGCCAGGGCCCCGGCCGGCTCGGCCACCACGCGGGTGTCGTCGAAGATGTCCTTGATCGCTGCGCAGATGGAATCGGTATCCACCAGCAGGACCTCGTCCACCAGCTCGCGGGTCAGGCGGAAGGTCTCCTTGCCCACCTGACGCACCGCGGCGCCGTCGGCAAAGATCCCCACCTGCTTCAGGCTGACCCGCCGGTTCTGCTGCAGCGCCTTGTACATCGACGGGGCGTCGTCCGGCTCCACCCCGATCACCCGGATCTCCGGGCGCAGGCGCTTGATATAGGCCGCCATGCCCGAGACCAGTCCGCCACCGCCGATACACACGAACACCGCGTCCAGCGGTCCCGGGTGCTGACGCAGCAGTTCCATGGCCACCGTGCCCTGCCCGGCGATGACGTCCGGATCGTCGAACGGGTGGATGAAGGTATAGCCGTGCTCGGCCTCCAGCTCGCGGGCATGCGCGGCGGCCTCGTCGAAGGAATCGCCGAACAGCACCGCCTCCCCGCCGAAGCGGCGTACCGCATCCACCTTGATCTGCGGCGTGGTCACCGGCATCACGATGACCGCACGGATGCCGCGATGGGTGGCCCCCAGCGCCACGCCCTGGGCGTGGTTGCCCGCCGAGGCCGCGATCACGCCCTTCGAGCGCTGCTCCTCCGAAAGCTGCGCGATCTTGTTGTAAGCGCCGCGCAGCTTGAACGAGAACACCGGCTGCAGGTCCTCGCGTTTGAGGCGGATATCACAGCCCAGCCGGTTCGACAGCGTGGGCATGGCATCCAGCGGTGTCTCGCGCGCAACATCGTACACGCTGGAGGTGAGGATCTTCTCCAGATAGGGATAGTCTTTCATGACTTCGCACGATAGCACGCGCGCCGCATACCTTGTGACTCCCTCGCGCGAGGCCGTTCGTGCCCCCGTCATTGCGAGGAGCCGAAGGCGACGCGGCAATCGGCCGCAATGGCCTGCACGCAGGAACAGGTGGC
>NZ_AUAG01000047.1:0-7134 GCF_000428605.1 Thioalkalivibrio sp. ALE19 | reverse complement strand
TGGAAAAGGGCCCCCTCGCGGGGCCCTTTTTCATGGATATGACCGGCCAGGATGAGAACCTGGAAGGTTCGGCGGAGCGCAGCGGAGCAACGCACTCGCGCAGCTCTTTTACGGAATGTCGGTCTTTCTCCACGCGTCTGTGGTCTATAGTCAGTCCCAGGTTTCGAGCAAGGAGAAGCCATGTCCGTACCCGAGAATCCGTATCCCGAGGTCACTGTCGATACCCGCGCCCGTCAGGTGGAAGGGACCAATGCCTGGTACATGATCGGTTTGTCGGGCATCCCGGGCCCCGACAACGAGGGCCACACTTCCAACGCCGGTTTCGTGGTGACCGACGAAGGCGTAGTGGTCTACGACGCCCTGGGGACCCCGGCCCTGGGGTTCGAGATGATCCGGCGGATCCGGGAGGTCACGGAGAAGCCGATCCGCTACGTGATCGCGGGTCATTACCATGCGGACCATATCTACGGCCTGCAGGCATTCGCCGATCACACTGAAGCGCGCATCATCGGTCAGCGGCGTGCGGAAGATTATCTGCGCGGGCCGGGCGCCGAATCCCGGCTGCAGCAGCGCCGGGGCGTGCTCTATCCGTGGGTGGACGAAGACACCCAGGTGATCCCGCCGGACGAGCTGTTCGACGAGGAGTACACCATCGAGCTGGGCGGCAAGACCTTCCGCCTGCTGCATGCCGGTCCGGCGCATTCACCGGATGACGTCATCATGGTGGTCGAGGAAGACGGCGTGGTGTTTGCCGGCGATATCGTGTTCGACGGGCGCATCCCGTTCCTCGGCGATGATGCCCTGGATTCCGGGAACTGGGTGAACCGCCTGGAGCAGGTCGAGGCGATGGAGCCGAACTTTCTGATCCCGGGGCATGGCGACGCGACCGCCAATGCCCGGCGCGCGGTGCGTTTCACCCGGGACTACCTGGTGAAGCTGCGCGAGCACATGGCGGAATCGGTCGAGGACATGATGTCCTTCGAGGAGGCCTACGCTGCCATGGACTGGTCCGAATACGAAGACCTGCCGGCGTTCGACCAGACCAACCGTTCGAACGCCAATGCGGTGTTTCTGGAGATGGAATCCCAACTGTTCTGACGCCGCATTATCTCCGCAGCTGACCGGGCCCGGGCTGTTCCGGTCCCGGTCGGGCGTGCACGTCGATCAGGGTTTCCTTAATATTGCGCAATTACTTTGGTGCCAAAAGAATGGACCGCGAGTGCGAGATCGTGCTTTCGGTCCGGCTGGCCGTTAACCTTGCGCTTCACTCTGATCGGGAGGCCCCGCCTCAATGACCGCCGAACGCGTGCGCGAAATACCGTACAACTACACTTCCTTCTCCGACCGCGAAATCGTCATCCGCTTCCTCGGGTCCGATACCTGGGAGCTGCTCAACGAGCTGCGTGGCGAACGCCGTACCGGCGTGTCCGCGCGCATGCTGTTCGAGGTCCTGGGGGATATGTGGGTGGTCACGCGCAACCCGTACATCCAGGACGATCTGCTGGGGGACCGCAAGCGTCGCCGTTCGTTGATGGATGCGATGCAGCACCGCCTCGACCAGATCGAGGCGCGTGCCGAGGGCAACGAGAAGGCCCTGACCCTGGCCCGGCGTGCCCAGGCGGCGCTGACCGCGTTCGCGGAGGAGTTCGACAAGACGCTGGCGCTGCGTGACAAGGTTCGCAAGCGCATGAACGGGCTCACGCACAAGGACAATATCCAGTTCGGCGGCCTGGCGCGGGTCTCGCACGTGACCGATGCGACCGACTGGCGCGTGGAGCTGCCGTTTGTGGTGCTCACCCCCGACTCCGAGGAAGAGATGGGGCCGCTGGTGGCGGCCTGTATCGAGCTGGGCCTGACGGTGATCCCGCGCGGGGGCGGCACCGGCTATACCGGCAGTGCCGTGCCGCTGTCCAAACGCTCGGCGGTCATCAACACCGAGAAACTGGAAGGCCTGGGTGACGTGCAGCGGCGCAGCCTGCCGGGTGTGGACCGCGAAGTCCCGGTGGTGCACGTCGAGGCGGGCGTGGTGACCAAGCGCGTCTCCGAGCTGGCCGACAACAACGGCCTGGTGTTCGCGGTGGACCCGACCTCGCAGGACGCCTCCACGATCGGCGGCAACGTGGCCATGAATGCCGGCGGCAAGAAGGCGGTGCTGTGGGGTACCGCGCTGGACAACCTGGCCGCCTGGACCATGGTGACCCCCGAGGCGGACTGGATGTATATCGAGCGCCTCGATCACAACCTCGGCAAGATCCACGACGCGGAGACCGTGCGCTTCCGCGTGACCCGTTTTGAGGCGGACGGCCGGACGCAGAAGGGCGAGCCGGAGATCCTGGAGATGCCGGGGGCACAGTTCCGCAAGACGGGGCTCGGCAAGGACGTGACCGACAAGACCCTGATGGGCGTACCGGGTATCCAGAAGGAGGGCTGTGACGGTCTGATCACCTCGGCCGAGTTCATCCTCCATCGCATGCCGGACAACGCCCGCACCGTGTGCCTGGAGTTCTACGGCACCGATCTGCACGAGGCGGTCCCGGCGATCGTCGAGATCAAGGATGCGGTGGATGCGGAGGAAAACGTGCTGCTGGCGGGCCTCGAGCACCTCGACGAACGCTACGTGCGGGCGGTGAAGTACACCCCCAAGGGTGCGCGCGGCGACCTGCCGAAGATGGTCCTGGTGGCGGACATCGTGTCCGATGACGAGGACGCGCTGGGCCGCCTGGCCGCGCAGATGGTGCGCGCGGCCAACGCCCGCAATGGCGAGGGCTTCATCGCGGTCAGCCCGGAGGCGCGCAAGCGGTTCTGGGCCGATCGCGCCCGCACCGCGGCCATCGCCCACCACACCAACGCGTTCAAGATCAACGAGGACGTGGTGATCCCGCTGGAGCGCCTGGCGGAGTACACCGAAGGGGTGGAGACCCTCAACGTCCGCGAGTCGCTGACGAACAAGCTGGCGATGGTCGACGAGATGCTGGAATGCATGCGCGGCGACCATCCCGAGCTGCGCGAGTTGCTGGAGGATGCCGAGGGCGAGGGCCAGCAGTGGTTCGAGACCAAGCGCCAGCGCGCGGTCGAGGTGCTGGAGTCCGTGCGCGATCGCTGGTCGCGCATCGCCGACAACTTCCACACCCTGGCCTCCGAGTGCGACGAGCTGCTGGATGACACCGCCCGCGCGGACATGCGCCCGCACGACAAACTGATCCACCTGCTGCTGCGTCGCAGCCTGCGCATCTCCTATCGCGCGGAGGTCGAACGGCCGCTGTTCGACATCTTCAATGGCCACCAGATGGAGTCGGTGCGCAAGCGCCTGACCGCGATCCACGACCGCGTGCTCACCAGCCGGCTGTTCATCGCCCTGCACATGCATGCGGGCGACGGCAACGTGCACACCAACATCCCGGTCAATTCCAACGATTACCCGATGATGCACCAGGCCGAGCGTCTGGTGGACGAGGTGATGCGCCTGGCGCGCGAACTGGACGGGGTGATCTCCGGCGAGCACGGGATCGGCCTGACCAAGATGCAGTACCTGGATCGCGACCGCATCGACTCGTTCGCGAAGTACAAGAAGCAGATCGACCCGAACGGGGTGTTCAATGCCGGGAAGCTGCTGGAGGGTTCCGGCCTGAACAACGCCTATACGCCGTCGCTGCGTCTGGTGAAGCAGGAGGCGCTGATCCTCGAGCAGAGCGAGCTGGGCGATCTCAACGACGAGATCAAGGACTGCCTGCGCTGCGGCAAGTGCAAGCCCGAGTGCAACACGCACGTGCCGCGCGCCAACCTGCTGTACTCGCCGCGCAACAAGATCCTGGCGACCGGCCTGATCGTGGAGGCCTTCCTGTACGAGGAACAGACCCGACGCGGGCTGTCGCTGAACCACTTCGAGGAGATGAACGACGTGGCCGATCACTGCACGATCTGCCACAAGTGCCTGAACCCGTGCCCGGTCGACATCGACTTCGGCGACGTGACCATGCACATGCGCTCCATCCTCAACAAGAAGGGCAAGCGCAAGGCGTCGCCGGCCACCATGATGTCCATGGCGTTCCTCAACACCAAGGATCCGGCCGCGGTGAAGGGCATCCGCAAGGGCGCGATCCAGATGGGCTATGCGGCCCAGCGTCTGGGTCACTGGTCGTTCAAGAAGCTCGGCCTGACCGGCGAGGGCAAGCGGCCCCGCTCGACCACCGGCAAGGCGCCGGTGCACGAGCAGGTCGTGCATTTCGTGAAGAAACCCATGCCGGCGGGGCTGCCGAGTCAGACCACGCGGCAGATGCTGGGGCTGGAGGACTCGCGCTACGTGCCGATCCTGCGCGATCCGGTGAAGACGGACATGGACTCCGACGCGGTGTTCTACTTCCCGGGCTGCGGCTCCGAACGCCTGTTCAGCCAGGTCGGCCTGGCCACCCTGGCGATGCTCTACGATGCGGGTGCGCAGACCGTGTTGCCGCCGGGCTACCTGTGCTGCGGTTACCCGCAGAACGCCGGCGGCGACTTCGAGAAGGGGTCGCAGATCAGCACCGAGAACCGGGTGCTGTTCCATCGCATCGCGAACACCCTGAACTATCTCGATATCAAGACGGTGGTGGTGTCCTGCGGCACCTGCATGGATCAGCTGCTGAAATACGAGTTCGAGAAGATCTTCCCGGGCTGCCGGCTGCTGGACATCCACGAGTACCTGATGGAGAAAGGCATCAAGCTGGAAGGCCTGCAGGGCGTGCAGTACATGTACCACGATCCCTGCCATTCGCCGATGAAATCGCACAAGCCGACCGAGGTCGCCGGCAAGCTGCTGGGCCAGGAGGTCCTGAAGTCCGATCGCTGCTGCGGCGAGGCGGGTACCTTCGCGGTGAGCCGCCCCGACATCGCGACCCAGGTGCGCTTCCGCAAGCAGGAGGAGCTGCACAAGGGCATCAAGCAGCTGACCGGCGAGGAGAAGGCGGAAAACGGCAACGTGAAGATGCTGACCTCCTGCCCGGCCTGCCAGCAGGGCCTGTCGCGCTATCGCGAGGACACCGGGCTGGACACCGACTACATCGTGGTGGAGATGGCCAACCGGCTGCTGGGCGAGGACTGGCAGAAGGGCTTCATCGACCGGGCGCGTGAAGGAGGCATCGAGAAGGTCCTGCTCTGAGCGGCGGTTTCCCGTACACTGCGCAGTGGAATAAACGGAGTTCACGGGGCGTCGCAGGGAAGGCCGTATCCCGCGGCCCCCTGCTGACGTCAACGGAGATCGCATGAGCTTTCGTCATTTCGCTGTTCGTTCGGGTGTGTTCGCCCTTGCCGCCGGCCTGCTGGCCACCCCTGTCACCCTCTCGGCCCAGCTGGCGGAGTTTCCGGGGCGTCATCTTTACGAACGCTTCGGGGTGGAGGCCATCGAGCTGTTCGACCTGCGCGGTCAGTTCAGCGGCTCGACCCTGGTGGACGTGCGCCCGCGCGCGGAATACGACGTGGTGCGGATGCGCGACGCCCATCACGTGAATCTGCACGCCCCCGATTTCGACGAGCGCGTCCGCGACCTGGAAGCCCGGGAGGGCAGCCCGCTGGTGTTCTACTGCAACGGGCGCGACAGCCATCGGGCGTACCGTGCGGCGGCGCGGGCCAGCGATGCCGGGCTCGATGCCGTGCTGGCGTATGACGCCGGCATGCATGACTGGGCGCAGAGCTATCCGCGCTTCTCCCGCCTGTTCGGCGAAGCGGTCGAGGACGGCGATCTGATCCCCGACGCGTCGTTCGAGGCGCGGCTGCTGGATGGCGAGACGTTCGCACGCCGGGCCCAGGAGGACGACAGCCTGCTGCTCGACATCAGTGGTGCCGGGGACGAGGATGACATCGCCCTGTTCGGCGGACGCGAACGGGTCATGCCGGTGAACGAGCCGGAGGCCCTGGACGACGCCCTGCGTGCGGCCGCCGCGGACGGCGACACCCTGCTGATCTTCGACCAGCACGGACAGCAGGTGCGCTGGCTGCAGTATCGCCTGCGCGAGCTGGGCATCGAGGACGAGCGTTATTACTTCCTCGAGGGCGGGATGCAGGCGTTCTACGATGAGGTGATGGGCTGAGAGAGCGGGGTCAGCGGCGAAAGAAGCTCAGGATCAGTGACAGCACGATGCTGACGATGATCATGGTCGTCAGCGGGAAGTAGAAGCGGCTGTCACCGCGTTCGATCACGATGTCCCCGGGGAGTCTTCCCCAGGGGATCTTTCCCAGCCAGGGCCACAGCAGCCCGATCAGGACGATCGCGCCGCCGATGATGATCAGCCACTTGCCGGTCTCGTTCATCGTGCCTCAGTGGCGGTGGAGTTCGCGCACGCCCTTCTCGCTGCCGATCAGCATTACGTCGGCCGGGCGCCGCGCGAACAGCCCGTTGGTCACCACCCCGGCGATGTGATCGATCTCCGACTCCAGCTCCACCGGGTTCATGATGCGCAGGTTGTGGACGTCGAGGATGACGTTCCCGTTGTCGGTGACGAAACCTTCGCGCAGTTCCGGATTGCCGCCCAGGTTCGACAGCGCGCGGGCCACGTGGCTGCGGGCCATCGGGATGACCTCCACCGGCAGCGGGAAGTTGCCCAGATAGTTCGCGATCTTGGTGTCGTCGACCACGCAGACAAAGGTCTCGGAGGCGGCGGCCACGATCTTCTCGCGGGTCAACGCGCCGCCACCGCCCTTGGTCAGGTGCAGGTGGGTAGTGGCCTCGTCGGCGCCGTCGACGTAGATCGGCAGCGGGCCGGCCGAATTCAGGTCCAGGACCTCGATGCCATGTTTGCGCAGGCGCTCCGCGCTCGCCTCGCTGGAGGCGACGGCCCCGTCGATGCGGTTCTTCATGCCCGCCAGGGCATCGATGAAATAGTTGGCGGTCGATCCGGTGCCGACACCGACCACCCAGCCGTCCTCGATCTTCGACAGGGCCGCTTCGGCCACCGCCTTTTTCATTTCGTCCTGAGTCATCGCTTCGTCTCGCATGTTCTTGATATAACCTGCCGAGCATAACCATCCCGACGTTGACGGGACAAGCGCCGCGCAGCTCTCGCGCCGTCATTGCGAGTCATGCCATGCCCAGTCATCGCGAGTCGCGCAGCTCTCCCCCCTCGTCATCGCGAGTCGCGGAGCGACGCGGCGATCTCCATCCGA
>NZ_AUAG01000046.1:0-7277 GCF_000428605.1 Thioalkalivibrio sp. ALE19 | reverse complement strand
CACGAAACCGGCTGACCCACCCGCAGCCGACGTATGAACCCCGCATCCGTGTCTTCGGGACAGGGCATGAGAGGCCGGTGAGGAGAACCCCTGGCGCTCCTATGAGGCATCCCTTCCCCGGAAGGGCTGACCCTCGCCCGTAGAGAAGGGCAGCTCCGCGACGAAGTGAAGTCCGGTCGGTAACCAACCCGCGTATATCAGAGTGATCCACCGTCGCAATCCGCTTCTCGTGCCCTGCCTCGAAGGCATGGAAAACAGGAGGTCTCGATCGAACACTACAGCCAACCGTTGACAGGTCAATCCATATCAGGAGGCCAGCCCTCTGGCCGATTGGGCTACCCCGCTCGTTCAGCCACCGAGGGCCTCGGGGTCGAACCTCACCGCAATGCCGTCCTCGTGCACACGCACGACCTGGGCACGGACCTTCGGTGGCGCGTCACCATCCCCCAGCAGGCCGAACACCTGCAGCATCAGCTCGTCGTCCGACTCGAGCTCCAGCAAGCCCCTGAGGTCCGGTTTCTGCCCCTCCTCCCAGCGCAGGAAGGCCCCGCCACCGGAGATGTCATTGGTGGTCAGGGTCACCGGCTCGCCATCGCCCGCCGATACCACCACGTTGACCGTCATCGGTATCCGCGGATGACGTCGCCGCTCCTCGATCATGGTTCCATCCCCTTGCTGTCTTAGAAAACGCTAATCGAAAACGATTTTTTTTTGTGCTATACCGTCGAGGCAATGATCGACCCAAGGCGAGATCATGCGCAAGGCCGGGCATGAACCCGTCCGCGCCAATGAAGAGCCCGGATCGTCACACCGGGCCGGAGGATGAAGGCAGCGCATCACGGCTGTCGCCGCTAAAACAGCAAACCTTCAAGACGGAGGAGTCCGAAACAATGAAGAAATCGCGCCTTACTTTCGCGGGGCTGGTCGGGGCCGTGGCCCTTGCCATTCCGTTCGCTCAGGCCACGGCCGGCGACGAAATCACGCGTGGACAGCTGATGGCCGACACCTGCGTGAACTGCCACAGCGCCGCGTCCGCCGAGGCCGGGGGTGCCCCGGATCTCAGTAACTATCCCTCCAGCCTCATTGTCAGCCAGATGAAGGCGTTCCGCGATGGCGAACGCCCGGGCACGGTCATGGACCGTCACGCCACCGGCTACACCGATGAGGAAATCGAGGCCCTGGCCGCCTACGTCGGCCAGTGAACGGCCCAGCACACAAGAGAGGGAGAGACATCATGCAGGAATTTTCCCGCCGTAATTTCATCAAGGTCGTCGGCGCGGGGAGCGCCGTGGCCCTGACCGGCGTCGGCTGCGCGCCGCAGAAGACGCGTGGCGCCGACAAGGCCCATGTCGTCGTGGTCGGTGGCGGCTCCGGTGGCGCCACCGCCGCGAAGTACCTGAAAAGGTATTCGCCGGAACTCAACGTCACCCTGGTCGAGCCCAACGCCCGCTATTACACCTGCTATGGCAGTAACTGGGTGCTGGGCGGCATCGTCGACATGGACTTCATCGAACAGACCTACGGCGCGCTGGAAAGCCGCCACGGGGTCCGGGTCGTGCAGGATCGCGTGACCGCGGTGGACGCCGACGGCCGCAACGTCCGTCTCGCCAGTGGCGAGACCCTGCAGTACGACAAGCTGGTCATGTCCCCGGGCATCGATTTCCGCTACGACCGCACCGAGGGCATCAGCGAGGCCGACGCCGAGCGCATCCCGCACGCCTGGAAGGCCGGTGACCAGACCCGCATCCTGCGCCAGCAGCTGGAAGACATGCCCAATGGCGGCACGTTCGTCATGGTGGCCCCGCCGAACCCGTTCCGCTGCCCGCCCGGGCCGTATGAGCGCGTGTCGCTGATCGCGAACTACTTCAAGCAGGAGAAGCCCCGTTCCAAGATCATCATCCTTGACCAGAAGGACGGTTTCTCCAAGCAGGGCCTGTTCGAGGAAGGCTGGGCTCAGGAATACGGCGACATGATCGAATGGCGCCCGGCCTCGGACGGCGGCCTGGTCGAGGAGGTCGACGTGCGCAACATGACCGCGGTGACCGAGGCCGGTTTCGAGCGGGTCGAGGCCGACGTGATGAACTTCATCCCGGCCCAGCACGCCAACCAGGTCATGCACGACGCCGGGCTCACCAACGCGGAAGGCTGGTGCCCGGTGCGTCAGGACACCTTCAGGTCCGAGCGTGACGACAACATCTACGTGCTGGGCGACGCCTCCGTGGCCGGTGCGATGCCGAAGTCGGGCCACTCCGCCAACACCCAGGGCAAGATGGTCGCCGCGGCGATCAGCCACGAACTGGCCGGCCGCGACCCGATCACCCCGACTGCAGTGAACACCTGCTACAGCCTGGTCACGCCGGACTACGGCATCAGCGTGGCGGCGGTTTACCAGTTCAAGGACGGCCAGATGGCCGGCGTGGAAGGCGCCGGCGGTGTCAGCCCGACGGGTGCATCCAGCCGCTTCCGCGAGCAGGAAGCGCAGTACACCCGCGGCTGGTACGCCGGCATTACCGCGGACATCTGGGGCTGATCGGCCCGCTTCGCCTCATCACACGAACGGGAAGGATCCCGTTGACGGCGCCCTCCGGGGCGCCGTTTTTTTGCTGCCCTTCCCCCGGCCCTGGCCCCTCCTCAGGCGTTCAGATCCGGGATCAGGCGGCTGCGCAGCCGCGCAATGGTGTCCTTGAGCTGAAGCTTGCGCTTCTTCAGCCGACGGATCTCGAGAAAATCCGGGGACGGCCCGGCGTGCATGGCGGCGATCGCCGAATCCAGCGCCCGGTGCTCCGCCTCCAGTTCCGTCAGTCGTGCCCTGATCTCGCTGTCGTATTCCACGTCCGCTCCCCGGAGTCCGTCGCCTCGCGTATCATCCCAGACCGGTCCGGCCGGGGCCACAGCCCCGACCATCCCGCCACTTCGGAGACCGGAACATGGCCATACGCAACACCTCGCTGTCCATCCCCACGCCGCGCGGAGTCCGGCTGAGCGGCGTCCTGGTGGAACCCGAGGGGCCACCGCGCGGCAAGGCCTGCATCGCGCACTGCTTTGCCTGTTCCAAGGACTTCCCCGCCACCGTGCGGCTGGCCCGCTCGCTGGCCGAGGAGGGCTACGCCACCCTGCGCTTCGACTTCGCGGGCCTTGGCGAATCCGAAGGGACGTTCGCGGACTCCACCCTCCAGACCGGCCACGAAGACCTCGAAGCGGCACTGGACACCCTCGCCGCGCATCATCCGGACACGGAGCCCACCCTGCTGCTCGGCCACAGTTTCGGCGGAGCGCTGGCCATTCTCGTCGCCCCCGAACGCCCGGAGGTCGACGCCGTCGTCACCATCGCCGCACCCAGCCAACCGGGGCACGTGCGCCACCTGTTCCAGGATCATGCCGAAGAAATCGCGCGCGAGGGTCAGGCCCGGCTGATCATAGGGGGGCGCCCAGTTACCATTGGCCGGGCGCTGCTGGAGTCCATCGAGGAGCCCACGCTGGAGACCGCTCTGGCCCGGCTCAACCGGCCGATCCTGCTGCTGCATGCCCCCGGGGATACCGTGGTCAACGTCGACCATGCCGGGCACATCTTCCGCATGGCGCAGCACCCGCGCAGCTTCGTCGCCCTCAACCGCGTCGACCACCTGCTCTCGCGCCCGGAACACACCCGCTACGTCGCCGGCCTGATCCGCGCCTGGTCCGCCAACCTGACCGATTGACACCGCCCCGGATCGCGCAGGGGGCTGCGCTCCTACCAGACCCTCCCCCGGCCGCAGGAGGCCAGCCCTCTGGCCGATCGGGGCTTCCCCGGCGCCGGATCGCGCAGGGGGCTGCGCTCCTACCAGACCCTCCCCCGGCCGTAGGAGGCCAGCCCTCTGGCCGATCGGGGGCTACCAGTAGCTCTCGGTGGTGAGATGCCCCGGTTTGCGCCGGCGGTTCTTCTCCAAACCCCGTTCGCGCAGCAGGGCCTGGGTTTCGGAGACCATGTCGGGGTTGCCGCAAAGCATCACCTGGGAGTGCTCCGGCGAAAAATCGATCCCCGCCTGCGCCTCCAGCTCGCCCTCCGACAGCGCCGTGGTGATACGCCCCTGGATGGCACCGGGGTGCGCCTCGCGACTGACGAAGGGGATGTACTGAAACCGCTGCGCATCGCGCTCCGAAAAGCCCGCAATGGTGTCCTGGTAGGTCAGCTCCTCGGCGTGGCGCACCGCATGCACCAGACGGATATTCTCGAAGCGCTCCCAGGGCTCGTCGGTCTTCAAGATGGACAGGAACGGCCCGATCCCGGTCCCCGTCGACAGCAGCCACAGATCGCGCCCGTCAGGGATCTCGTTCAGGGTGAAAAACCCCGTGGCACGCGGCATCAGCTCCACCGTGTCGCCGGGTTCGAGCTGCACCAGGCGGTTGGACAGCGGCCCGTCCGGCACGGTGATCATGTAGAAATCCAGCGGGCGCTCGTCCGGGGCGTTCACGTACGAGTACGGCCGCCCCACCAGTTCGCCGTCGATCTCCATGCGCAGACGATTGAACTGCCCGGCCACGAACGGTTCCACGTCCGCATCGATGCGCAGCGAGAACAGGCGGTCGGTCCACTGCTTGCGTTCCTGCACGGTGCCGGTCACCCAGCCCATATTCCTGACTCCTGTACTTGGTTAAAGGCAAGCATGCGGGCCGCGCCCGGGCATTTCAAGCAACCCCGGGGCGGCCCCTATAATAGCGGGCATCTCTGAAAACCACAGACAGGAGCACAACCGATGGCACGCACCCCCTCGCAGATGATCGAGCTGGGCACCGAAGCCCCCAACTTCCAGCTGCCCGATGTCGTCTCCGGCGAGACCATCAGCCTGGACAGCTTCCCCGACGCCAAGGGCTACATGATCGCGTTCATCTGCAACCACTGCCCCTTCGTGCAGCTCATCCGCCACGAGTTCGCGCGCTACGGGCGTGAATACACCGAAAAGGGCATCGCAGTGATCGCCATCAACTCCAACGACATCGAGGCCGTCCCCGAAGACGCCCCCGACGCGATGCGCGACGACGCCCGCCGTTTCGGCTACAAGTTCCCCTACTGCCTCGACGAAGACCAGTCCGTGGCCAGGGCCTACCAGGCCGCCTGCACCCCGGATCTGTACCTGTTCGACGCCGAGCGCAAGCTCTACTACCGCGGCCAGTTCGACAGCACCCGCCCCGGCAGCGACCGCCCCGTGACCGGCGAAGACCTGCGCAACGCCACCGAGGCCCTGCTCGCCGGCCAGCCCGCGCCCGAGCCCCAGCACCCCAGCCTCGGCTGCAACATCAAGTGGAAGCCCGGCAACGAACCCGCCTATTTCGCCTGAAACCCGTCGACGAACGCCGCGATCGGCGAGAGGGCTCGCCTCCTACGGGCCGGGGCGCCTTGTAGGAGCGCAGCCCCCTGCGCGATCCGGCGCGGCGATACACGCAATCGGCCAGGGAGCCGCCCCCGGCGCGCAGGGAAGGCCTGTCGCTATCTTTCGGGCGGGAAGAGGCCCGGCATCAATTCAGGGGCCAGCGCTGCGGGCAACGCCAGGCGCAAAGGAGCCCGGCTGCTGTCGGAGGCCAGAACTCCCTGTTTGACGAGCGCCGAAGTCACCCGGCGGGCCTGGCGCTCGCTCAAATCGAGCAGCCCGGGCACGTCCGCCCTGGGCACCTCTCCCCGGTACAGCACCACCTCGAGAAGGCGCCCCGACCTGCCCGGCAATTCATCCGCCCGCACCCTGTCTTCCGCCCAGCGCAGGATCCGCTCACGGAAGCGGCCGGGCTCCATCAAACGCTCCATGAACGCCACCTGGTCGATACAGACCTCCAGGAAAAACTCCACGAAATCCGCCAGGGCCGCTTCACTGAGCTGACCACGGCCATCACGGTCACCGCGGCGGGGTTCATCACATGCGGCAAGGAGCTGCTTGTAGCGGCCCTCGCTACGCGCCAGGCCTCGCGCCACGGACCAGACCCCGCCGCTGTTCAGGTGTTCCACAAGGATGGCATGGGACATCAACCGCGCGACGCGACCGTTACCGTCCAGAAACGGGTGAATCCACAACAGCCGGTGATGGGCACAAGCCACGCCCAGCATTCGATCGGCCTGCCCGCCCCGCGAATAAGCCGCGTGAAACCGCTGCATGAACCGTTCCACAGCGCCCGGGCTGACCGGCACATGCCGCCCGATCCGGACATCGTGTGTTCGGTATGCACCGGGAGAGACCCGGAGATGCTGGCCAGTGTCGGGATCCTCAACCCACAGAAGATCGTCCGGGAGCCGCTCGCAGAAGCGCCGATGTAACTCGCACAGCCCCTCGGGCGCCGTCTCGCGCCCCTTCAGCCCCCCAGCGTCGATCCAGCTCTGAACCTGGATATGCGCCGCCGCCTCCAGTTGCAGGTCGCGCTGACGGGAATCCGGACTGTAATCGCCGGCAAGCGCCCGCTCGATGGCCACAGGATGCGTGTAGTGGCCTTCGATCAGGTTGCTGTAATAGCAGTTCATGGATCGCACCAGGCCGGCCAGGGCCGATTCCACCCCCACCGGAAGGCGGGCGCGAAAGGCAGCGGCATGCGCAACCAGATCCAGCACCCGATCGGTAAGCCGCCCCCGATGGGCGGAGCCCTCCCCCACCACCAGGGGCTCCATCAGAGCAATGCGTTCACCTCGGTCAATGACTGCGCCCATGGCCGGTTGGATGTCCTTTCACGCCATTTGCATGAGTCTCATCATATCAGCAATTTAATCTCAGAATGGTGTCCGGATCGGGCATGCCATGACCGGACGGATGGCCGGATCCGTGGCCGGTTTGTGCTCGCCCGGGTCGAGGAAGTCGCGCCCGGCCGGTCAGCATCGCCGAGCAGTGCAGAAGCCCCCGCGCGGACTGCGCCGGACCGGCCTCGTGGGCGGGATTGTGAGGAGGCCGTGGTACGCTGCGGCTCTGACCGGACAGGGAGTGTCGGCATGGCGGATCACCACGACAACAGCTACAAGCTCCTGTTTTCGCATCCCGAGATGGTGCGGGACCTGCTGACCGGTTTTGTCCGGGAGGACTGGGTGAGGGAGCTGGATTTCTCCACCCTCGAGAAGGTCAACGGGTCCTATGTGACCGACGAGCTGCGCGACCGCGAAGACGACATCGTCTGGCGCGTGCGCTGGGGCGGCGGCTGGCTTTACGTGTACCTGCTGCTGGAGTTCCAGTCGAGCGTGGACCGTTTCATGGCGGTACGGATGATGACCTATCTCGGGCTGCTGTATCAGGACCTGATCCGGCAGAAGGCCCTGACGCCCGGCGGCCGCC
>NZ_AUAG01000045.1:0-9465 GCF_000428605.1 Thioalkalivibrio sp. ALE19 | reverse complement strand
CCAGCCCCCTGGCCGATTGTGGGAGGCCAGCCCCCTGGCCGATTGTAGGAGGCCAGCCCCCTGGCCGATTGTGGGAGGCCAGCCCCCTGGCCGATCGGGCTCGGGATATGTCACATCAGCCAGAGGGCTGGCCTCCTGCGGAATTCTGGCGGAGAGGGAGGGATTCGAACCCTCGAGGGGCTTGCACCCCTGCCGGTTTTCAAGACCGGTGCAATCAACCACTCTGCCACCTCTCCGGAGGCGCACATTCTCCGCGACCACCCCGCGGCTGGCAACTCGGCCGGTCACCCCGCAATCCATCGCCTATAATCTATATGTCGCATAGAAAGAGTTTGATAGAAGAAAATAACGATCTTCCGTAAAATCGCGGCCCTGTCCTTCCCGGCCGGATCCGCCTCCCGCGATTCGGCACCGGCGCCGAGCCTCCTGACGCGACGCCGGACGAAGACGCCGCGGCCCCGGCCGCCGGCACGAACTTCAGTGACCGCCCCGGAGACCGGCGACGGGGCGCAACCCGAGGCCGACCATCATGAATTCGATGCTGCTCAATCTGTTTCCCTTCCTGCGCTGGCGTCCCACCAAGGACACCATCAACGCGGATCTGATTGCCGGCATCTCGGTCGCCCTCGTCCTCATCCCGCAGTCCATGGCCTACGCCCAGCTGGCCGGGCTGCCGCCGGTCTACGGACTGTACGCATCCCTGCTGCCGGTGATGATCGCCGCCCTCTGGGGCTCCTCCAACCAGCTGGCCACCGGGCCCGTGGCGGTGGTCTCGCTGCTCACCGCCTCGGCCCTGATCCCGTTCGCCGCCGAGGGCTCCTCCGAGTTCATCGCCCTGGCGATCGTGCTGGCCTTCCTGGTGGGAGTGGTCCAGCTGGTCCTGGGACTGTTCCGGCTGGGCTCGATCGTCAGCTTCATCTCGCACCCGGTCATCGTCGGCTTCACCAACGCCGCGGCCATCATCATCGCCCTGTCGCAGCTCAACAAGATCCTCGGCGTCCCGGTCGACACCAGCGGCCATTTCATGGTCGGCCTGTGGGGCGTGCTGCAGCAGATCGGCGACGTTCACCTGCCGACGCTGGCCTTCGGCCTGGGCGCGATCGCGCTGATGGTCGCGATGAAGCGCGTGGTCCCGAAGATCCCCGGCGTCCTGGCAGCGGTGGTCATCACCATCCTCATCAGCTGGGCCATCGGTTACGAGCAGAAGGCCGAAGTGGCGGCGGACCGGGTCGCGCCGGCCGACGTGGTCGCCCTGGCCGAAGAGGTCGACTCCCGTTCCGGCGCGCTGGCCGACATCGAACAGCGCATCCGCGAGCTGGAGGCCGAAGTCGACGAGGTCGAACGCGCCGAGGCGGTACGGATCCGTCACGAGATCGATACCCTCGGCCTGGAGCGCGACGAACAGCGCAGCGAACTGCGCGATCTGCGCGACCAGCTCGGCGCGATCAGCCTGCGTCGCGTCCCCGGCGAAGACGACGCCCCGGCCCGCTTCATCCGCGAGGACCACCTGACCGACGCGGAACGCGAGCGGGCCGACGGCACCGACTGGCGCATCGAACGGGTCGACAACGACACCATCCACCTGGACGGTGGCGGCAACGTGGTCGGCAGCGTGCCCCAGGGCCTGCCTGCTCCCACCCTGCCGGAGCTGAGCCTGGGCAACATCACCATGCTGCTTACCAGCGCCTTCGTCATCGCCCTGGTCGGCTTTACCGAGGCCATCGCCATCGCCAAGGCCATGGCCGCGCGCACCGGCCAGCGGCTGGACCCCAGCAAGGAGCTGATCGGGCAGGGTCTGGCGAACATCTCCGGGGGCTTCACCCAGGGCTATCCGGTATCGGGGTCGTTCTCGCGCTCGGCGGTCAACCTCAATTCCGGGGCCAAGACCGGCCTGTCGTCGGTCTTCACGGCGGTGATCATCGGCATCGCCCTGCTGTTCCTGACCCCGCTGATCTACCACCTGCCGGAGGCCGTCCTCGCCGCCATCATCATGATGGCCGTGGCCGGGCTGGTGAACTTCAAGGCGATCAAGCACGCCTGGGTGGCCAACAAGCACGACGGCATCGCCGCCATCGTCACCTTCCTCGCGACCCTGGCCATGGCGCCCAACCTGGATTACGGCATCCTCACCGGGGCCGGCCTCGCGATCATCCTGTATCTCTACCGCTCGATGCAGCCACGCGTGAGCGAACTGGCCCGCTACGAGGACGGCACCCTGCGCGAGGCGCGCCGCTACGGCCTGCAGACCGACGAAAAGATCGCGCTGATGCGCTTCGACGGCTCGCTGTATTTCGCCAACGTGCCCTACTTCGAAGACGCGGTGCTGGACCTGGCCGCCAGCCACCCGCAGGCGAAATACATCATCATCGTCGGCAAGGGGATCAACGAGATCGACGCCTCCGGCGAGGAGACCGTGCACCAGCTCGTGCATCGGCTGAAGGCACGCGGCGTCACCCTGGTGTTCGCCGGCGTGAAGGCCCAGGTGCTGGAGGTGATGGAACGCACCGGCCTGGACGAGCTGATCGGCAAGGACAACATCTTCCGCAGCACCGATCGCGCGGTGGAAGTCTGCCGGGAACGCGTGGGCGAAACCCGGGTCGAAGCGGATGCCGGCCAGGAAAGCCGGAGCTGACTCCGCCCGGCTGCATACCGCGCCGTCCGGCGGTACACTGAGGCGATAACGAACCACAGGAGGTAACGACCGTGTCCAGAGACCAGATCGTCCGCTCGAAACAGAACCCGTCCAGCACCGGTTCCATCAGCGAGACCATTTCGACCAACAAGGTCATCCGCCAGACCTACACCCTGCTGGCCCTGACCCTGGCCTTCAGCGCGGTCACCGCCTTCGTCGCCATGGCCATCGGTGCCCCGCCGGTCCACTGGATCGTGATGCTTGGCGTGCTGATTGGCGGCCCGTTCGCCATCCACTTCACGCGCAACTCGGTCTGGGGCCTGGTGCTGACCTTTGCCTTTACCGGGACGCTCGGGTTCTTCCTCGGCCCGATCCTGTCGATGTACCTGGGGCTGCCCAACGGCCCGCAGATCGTCGGCAACGCGTTCACCGCCACCGCCGTGGCCTTCGTGGCCCTGTCCGGCTATGCGCTGGCCACCAAGAAGGACTTCAGCTTCCTCGGCGGCTTCATCGTGGTGGGCCTGATCGTGGCGCTGCTGGCGATCGTCGCCAACATCTTCCTGGCGATCCCGGCGCTGTCGCTGGCCATCTCCGCGGCCGTGGTGCTGCTGCTGTCGGCGGCCATCCTGTTCGACACCAGCCGCATGATCCACGACCAGGAGACCAACTACGTGGTGATGACGGTGTCGCTGTACGCCAACCTGTACGTGATGTTCCTGCACATGCTGAACCTCTTCCACGCCTTTATGGGCGATAACTGACGCGCCGGTCGAGCCCGGACCCTCCCGGACTCGCCAGCACGCGGGCCCCGCTCCGGCGGGGCCCTTTTTGTTGGTCCCTGCCCTCCGCCCGATCGCAACGCTGAAGCCATGGCCGAACCGAACCTGCCCTCCGCCCCCCGCGCCGTCTTCCTCGACACGGCCACCGTCGACTGCGACGACCTGGACTTCGCCCCGCTGGACCGCGCTGCCCCGGACTGGGTGCGCCGGGAACGCACGCCCGCCGACCCCGACGCCATCAGCGAATGCCTGGACGGGGCCGACATCGCCATCACGAACAAGGTGGTCCTCGACCGCGGCGTGCTCGAACGCAGCCCGCAACTCAAGCTGATCTGCGCGGCCGCCACCGGTTTCAACAACATCGACGTGGCGGCGGCGCGCGAGCTCGGCATCGCCGTGACCAACGCCCGCGACTACGCCACCGACTCGGTGGCCCAGCACGTGATGGCCCTGCTGCTGACCCTGGTCACCCGGCTGGACGACTACCGCGCCGACATCCGCGCCGGGCGCTGGAGCGAGTCCGACCAGTTCTGCCTGCTCGACCACCCCATCCGCACCCTGTCGGGCATGCGCATGGGCATCGTCGGGCGCGGCGTCCTCGGGCAGGCCACCGCGCGCCTGGCCGAGGCCTTCGGCATGCAGGTGCGCTACGCCCGCAGCCTGCGCGACGCGGAACCCGCCGCGGATCCTGCCCCGGACACCGTGCGCGTCCCCCTGCCGGAGCTGCTGGAGACCAGCGACGTGATCTCGCTGCACTGCCCGCTGACCGACGCCACCCGCAACCTGATCGACGAAGACGCCCTGGACCGCCTGGGCCCCGATGGCCTGCTGATCAACACCGCCCGCGGCGGCCTGGTGGAGCCGCGGGCCCTGGCCGAAGCCCTGCGCGAGAAACGCATCGCCGGCGCCGGCATCGACGTGCTCGAGCCGGAACCGCCGCCGCCCGATCATCCCCTGCTCGCCCCCGACCTGCCGCGCCTGGTGCTGACCCCGCACACCGCCTGGGCCGCGCGCTCGGCACGACAGGCGGTGCTGGAAGAGATCGCCGCCAACATCCGCGCCTTCGCCGCCGGCGAGACGCGCAACCGCGTTGACTGAACGCGCACCGGGAGCCCACATGGCCGCCAGCGACCCCACCCCCGAACAGCGCATCGCGACCCTGGAAGAACGCCTGGCCTATCTGGAATTCAGCCAGGAGGAACAGGCCCGGGTGCAGGCCGAACTGCAGCAGGAGAACCAGGCCCTGACCCGGCAGCTCGAATGGCTCCACGGCCGCCTGCGGGCGCTGGAAGCCGCCGCCGGCGACAGCAGCGCGGGCGGGCAGGACACCCCCGAACCCCCGCCGCCACATTACTGATCGCGGCCCCGTCGATGACCCTCGAACTGCGCCCGGTCCCGGAAGACGATCCGTGCGCCCGGGAGCGCACCCGGGCCCTGCAGCGCCGCCTGGACGCCGCCGGCTACGTCCATGGCGGCGACGCGGCGCTGACCCTGGAAGTGGAAGCGGACTGCCTGAGCCTGGTTCTGCAGGGCGGCAGGAAGCCGCTGCGCCTGACCCCGGACTTCGTGCGCGGCCGGCAGGGCTACCGCCACGCCCGCGCGGCCCACGAGACCCTGGTGCGCGCCGTGGGGCGCGTCGGCGAGCACGCGCACATCGTCGATGCCTCCGCCGGACTGGGCCGCGATGCCCTGCTGCTGGCCGCGCGGGGCTGGCAGGTCAGCGCCTTCGAGCGGCATCCGGTCGTCGCCCTGTTGCTGGAAGATGCCCTGCAGCGCGCCGCGCACGCCGGCGACCCGGCCCTGGCCGCCAGCGCCGCCCGCGTGCAACTGTTCCCGCAGGCATTCGCCGCCGATGCCCTGCCCGCGCCCGCCGATGCGGCGGTGTTCGACCCGATGTTCCCGCAGCGGCGCAAGAACGCCGCGGTCAAGAAAGACATGCAGGTCCTGCAGGCGCTGATGGAGGCCCCGGACCAGCGTCCGGGCCAGGCATCCCGGGCGGAAGACACTGAAGAACACGATGCCGCAAGCGATACGGAAAGCGACGCAGCCGCCACGCTCGCCGCGCTGATCCCCGCCACCCGCGGCCGCGTGGTGGTCAAGCGCCCCGCCGGTGCCGCCCCTCTGCCCGGCACCACGCCGGTCTCCGCCATCCAGGGCCGCGCAGTACGCTTCGACCTCTACCGCGCCTGATCGGCCAGGGGGCTGGCCTCCCACGGCACCCGCCCGGTAGGAGGCCGGCCCTCCGGCCGATTCCACGTCCGGCCAATCCCCTGCGCCGGATCGGCCAGGGGGCTGGCCTCCCACAGACCAATCCCGGCGCCCGATCGGCCAGGGGGCTGGCCTCCCACGGCACCCGGCCGGTAGGAGGCCGGCCCTCCGGCCGATTTCCCGTCCGGGCCATCTCCGGCGCCTGATCGGCCAGGGGGCTGGCCTCCTACGGGTCGAACCCGACCTCCGGGATCAGGAGCCGCCGAGGATCAGCCGTTCCCCGTCACCGTGCAGCCGGTATTGCGGGATCTCCAGGTTGCGCGCCCCGGGCTGATCGCGGAACACCCGCCCCGCGGCGTCGTAACGCCCGCCGCGACAGCGGTCCTCGAAGCCGCCCGGCCAGCCGTCGGCCTGTTCCGGATGCACCAGGTCCAGCTCGCAGCCCAGGTCCGCGCTTTCGCCATAGACCACCAGCCAGTCCGGCGTGAAACTGCGCTCGGGCAACGCCAGCCCCTCCGGCTGACGCCCGCGCCGCGCCTGCGGATCCCGCAGGGCCTCCGCCTCGACCGCCTCCAGCGATTCCAGCAGCGCCGCATCGCGATGCACCACCAGCACGTGCCGCCCGTTCCAGCGCAGCCGCTTCACCTCGCCGACTGCAATCTCCGCCAGATCCAGGCTCCGCGGCTCCGGCCCCGAACCGCCCGGCAGCGACACGAACTGCGCGGAGAACGCCAGCGCCAGCGCGACGACGCCACCCAGCGCCATCAGCTTCAGCAGCACCCGCAGGCGCAGGCGGCGCAGTGCGGTCTCCGGATCCGGCGAAGAACGGAGCACGATGACGTTACCTCCACAACAAAAGATTGCGATAACCCACTGCAAACGGTGCCCCGGCCCTTCACGGGGAGGGGTCAGCGGCATACACTACCGCCATGCCTACCTCCAATCGAGAATCCATCCGCAACGACCGGCGCTATGTCGGTCTCTACAATGACCTCTACGGCGGCATGACGCCGATCGGCAACATCATCCGGGATGCCTGGGTGTTCGGCATCCTGCCGGAAGAGCAAACCTGCGACGGCTGGGAGATCGGCCAGATCCAGGCCCTGCAGAGCCAGGTCAACGCCAAGTGGGACGAATACGGCCTGCGCCCGTCCGCCCTACCGGACGACCTGCGCGAGCGCCACGAACGCATCCACAACGAGGCGATCGCGCGCGCCCGCGAGCACGGCTGGGTCCCCGGCCGCGACATCGACAGCGACATGGACGACAACGGCTGACCACCATGGTCCGCACCCTGATCGTCATCGGCGCCGCGCTGGCGGCGATCGCCGTGGTGCTGGGGGCCTTCGGCGCCCACGCCCTGGAACAGCGCCTGTCGGAACGCGCCCTCAACACCTGGCACACCGGCGTGCAGTACCACTTCATCCACGCCCTCGGCCTGCTGCTGATCGCCGCGCTGTGGAGCCAGCTGGCCACCGGCTGGGCCACCGCCGCGGCCGTGGCCTTTGTCACCGGCATCCTGCTGTTCGCCGGCAGCCTGTACGGCCTGGCCCTGGGCGCCCCGCGCATGCTGGGAGCGGTCGCTCCCATCGGCGGTACCCTGTTCATCCTCGGCTGGGTCGGCGTCGCCATCGCCGCGTGGCGCGCAGGTGGATAGGCAACCGCTCCGCAGCGTCCCTATAATCCGCGCCATAGCCGTTACAGCCCATTCCGAGCGGGAGATCCCATGAGCCAGCCTTCCTTTGCCGTCTTCGCCGAACAGACCCTGGACGACTTCTACGCCCGCCTGAGCGACCACCCCGACCTCGGGGACCTGGATATCGACCTGATCGACGGCGTGCTGACACTGGAGTTCGAGGACGGGGCGCAGATGATCCTCAACCGCCAGGAAGCGGCCGCGCAGATCTGGCTGTCCTCACCGGAAGGTCCGGCGCATTTCGGCTACGACGAGGCCACCGGCCAGTGGCAGAACGACCGCACCGGCGAGACCCTGGAAACCACCCTGGCCCGGGTGCTGGGCGGAAAGCTGGGCACGTCGATCGAACTCTGACCCGCCCGCCGCGCCGGAACCGGCGTCCTCAGGAACCGTCCCGATCCCCGCCCCGAGGTCCTTCCCCGGTTTCCCCGGTGGCACCGCGGCGGGACGGCTCCGCGGACTCCTCGCCCGGCTCGCCCGAGTCACCCGGCTGGCCAACGTCCCCGTCGATCGCCCTCAGGTGATTCTCCACCTCCGAGAGCACCGCGTGGGCGCCGTCTTCTTCCAGCGCCAGATCCAGCGCCTTCAGCGGCTCCGCCGTCCCCGTCTCGCCGCGCAGCCCGGTGCGCGCCAGCCCCAGCGACACCAGCCGGAACTGGCGAAAGAACAGATACGCCAGCGTCGCCAGGATCAGCGCGACCCAGGGCTGCTCGTTGAAGGCCATCCAGGCCGCCACGCCATACGCCAGAAAGGTGATCACGAAGATCACCACGGCGACCTTGTGCGCCCGTGCCACGATGCGCTCGAAGACATCGCGGTGCTCGCCTATGAAATCCTGCTCGAAGTGCATGATGCGTCCGTAGTCAGCGCTGGGCGCGCCAGCGCTCGAAGGTGTCGAAATCCTCGTAGCCGCGAGTCAGCACGTATTCCATCACGTTGCGCACGCGGTTGAGATGGGCGACCGAGTCCAGGCGGATGATCTCCTGCCCCTGCTCGTCGAAGAACACCATACTGGGTGCCCAGTGGATGTCCAGATCCCGGGACCACCGGGCTGCCGTGGTCTCGCGGCCATCGGGGGTGACCACCGGGGTCGCGTCGTCGGCCATGTCCAGCTGCACCGCGTCCATCAGCGAGATCTGCTCCAGCACCTGCCGGTTCTGCAGCGGCTCGGAATGCAGGATGTCACAGGCGTGGCAGGCCTCGCGCTCGAAGAACACCACCAGAGGCCGCTCGCCCGCCTCCCGGGTGCGATCCAGATCGTGCGGCGGCGGATCGAAGAAATCCCGCTCGTTGATGTCCTCGAGATCGAACTTCGGCGGCGGATCGGCGCGGTCCAGGTACTCGCGGAAGCTCTCCTCCCGGTCATGCCGGTCAATCACGTACTCCAGCAGGGCGCGAAAGCGATACGGGGGATAATAGCCGCGCATCGCGTGGATGCCCTCGCCATCGACGTCGAAAAACGCCAGTGACGGCGTGAAGTTCAGCCGGAGGCTGCGCGCCCATTCCTTTTCTTCCAGGGTCTCCCCCTCCAGGGTGGTCACCTCGCGACTCCCCAGCACGTCGATCGCGATCACGTCGAAGTGCTCGGACAGATAGGAACGGATGTCGTCCTGGCTGAAGTTCTGCTCGAACAGCGCCTCGCAGTAGGGGCAGTCATCCATGCCGAAATACACCGCCAGCCCCATGCGCCCGCGCTCGCGCGCCAGTTCCAGATCCTCCTCGATATCGAGAAAGCTCGGCCGGAACCAGTCGGGCGTCCCCAGGCCGATCCGGCGCGGGGTGTCGTCGAACTGCAGGCCCTCCGTTTCGCTGGCTTCCGGCACCGGCTCGTCCGCCAGTACGGGCGCTCCGGCCGCCGCCCACACCAGCGCGAACATCAGCACGGCGCCCCACGCCGCAAGCAGCCGCCCCGAACGCCTGTCGCTACCGGATCCCGTTTTCCCCAACACGCCAACCTCCTTGCGGACCGCTCCGTCGCTGGACAGGCGTGGCAGACCGGCCTGCCGCGGGGCGCCACGTAATTTTCCGGCCCCTCGACTCCATTGGACGCCGCGCGGCACCGGATTACTCCCCCGAGGCCACGCCATCGGCCGCACAATCGGCCAGAGGGCTGGCCTCCTACGGGTGCCCCGACGGGTCGGCGGGCCCCG
>NZ_AUAG01000044.1:0-9812 GCF_000428605.1 Thioalkalivibrio sp. ALE19 | reverse complement strand
CACCGTGGAACCTTCCGCAGCAGCGATGCGTTCGTGGCCTTCCTGGGCATGGATGTCCGGGTCCGGGACTCCGGCCAGAAGCGAGGCCGACGCCGGCTCACCAAGCAGGGAGACCCGGAGCTGCGACGCCTGCTCTACATGGCGGCCATGCAGGCCAAATCCAAACCCGCCTGGAGCGACTACTACCAGCGCTGTCTCGATCGGGGATTGGCCACGACGCAGGCCCTCAATGCCCTGGCTCGCAAACTCGCCCGCGTCGCCTTCGCCCTCATGAAAAACCAGACCGACTACCGACCCCCGAACCCTTGCACGCAGACATAGAATCTCCTACCGGCCGGGGCAACCGTAGGAGGCCAGCCGATCCGGCGCGCCTCAGGCCGGCCCCGGATCCAGCCGCCGTACGACGTCCAGCGCAACCCGCCGGCTGTAGTCATGGATCTTCCAGTGAGCCGGGCTCCAGCCGACCAGGAAGCGGTAGAAGTCGGCCTGCGCCAGCGGGAACAGGTCCCGCCATTCGGCCTCCAGCGCGGCCGCCTCCACGTCCGGGTGGTGATCGCGCAGCGCCTCGCGCAGGGCATCAAAATAGGCGTCCAGCAGGTCGGCCTCGCGATGCTCCTGTTCCTCTTCGTCGAGGCAGGAGCCGATGAAATAGGCCACGTCCTTCATCCCGCAGCCGCCGCCGACGTACTGGAAGTCCACTGCCACCAAGGCGCCCCCGTCGGCAGCAAAACAGAAGTTCGCGACCTTGGCATCACCGTGGACCAGGGTGTGAAAACGGGCCGCGTTCAGCCGACGATCGAGCTCCGTGGCCGTACGGCGGATGACCGGGTCCTCGATGGCCGCCCATTCTTCCTGGCGGGTCGCCAGGTGCCAGTAGCTGCCGACCGGCCACAGCCCGTCGGGTGCGGCGCCGACAAACGCGGCATGCAGTTCGGCCAGCCAGCGCAGGCAGAGGACCGCGCCGTCCACGTCCAGGCGCTCGCGGCGGTCCGGGAAACCGGCCGCATCCAGGTCCTCCAGGATCATCCAGCCGCCCTGATCGTCCCCTTCCGCCGCGAAACAGCGCGGGACGCGACAGCGCGACGGATCGAGCCGCGGGGCGAAATCCGCGTACCAGGCCCGCTCCACCTCGTAGGATCGCCGCTTGCGCCGGTCGGAAACCCCGCCGCCCCAGCCGCGCGGGTGGCTGACGGCAGCCGGGTAGCGAACATCCTTCACCATCACCGAGGGGACCGCTGCATCCTCCAGGCGGTAGCGCCGGATCTCGCCGTAGCCGCTCCACAGCCCCTGCACCCGCTCCTGCGGGTATGCCGCGCGGGCGCCGGTCGCGTCGCGCACGCGTGCGGCCAGTTCTGCGTCCTCCCGCGCGCCCATGGCCACAGCCGCCTCAGTTGTGCAGCAGCGCGTCGGTGGTGTAGATCAGCAGCCCGTAGTCCTTCTGGTAGGTGTCGCGCATGTGCGCGGCAATGCGGGTGCAGAGCTCCTCGGACCCCAGCACCTCGATGCGGATATTGCCGCCCTGGCGCCAGTTGCCGCGACGCTTGCCGTGTTCGCCCCAGCCGCGGGCGTCGATCACGGTGTAGCCGCTGGCACCCAGCTTGCGGATCTCGTCGACCAGCATGTCTTCCAGGATCGCCTCGGTGACGATCACCATCAGGCGCATCGGTTCGCCTTCCATGCCCTATCCTCCGACTGCGTAGAGTTGTTCGGCCAACCAGAAGTAAAGGGGTACGCCGACGAAGATGTTGAACGGGAACGTCACCCCCAGCGAGGCCCCGATCGACAGTGCCGGGTTGGCCTCCGGCACCGCAATGCGCATGGCTGCCGGGGCCGCGATGTACGAGGCACTGGCGTACAGCGTGGCCAGCAGCAGCGTGCCGCCCAGCGACATGCCCAGCCCCCAGCCCAGCACAATGCCGAGCAGCGCGGCCACCACCGGCATCACGATCGCGAACGCCACCAGAAAGGCCCCGTAACTGCGCACCTCGGCGATGCGGCTGGAGGCCACCAGCCCCATCTCCAGCAGGAACAGCGCCAGCACGCCCTTGAACAGGTCCCAGAACATCGGCTCCAGCGGCTCGATGTTCTCGGGACCGGCCAGGTAGCCGATCAGCAGCCCGCCGATCAGCAGGAACACGCTCTTGCCGAAGAACACCTCGTGCAGGGTCTTGCCCCAGCGCGTCCCGCCACCGGTGCCCGCCTTCGCCAGCAGGATGCCGATCACGATCGCCGGGATCTCCAGCAGTACCAGGAACACGATCATGTGCCCCTCGTAATCCAGCCCGCGCTGGGCCAGGTAGGCCACCGCCACCGAGAAGGTCACCACGCTGACGGAGCCGTAGTGGCCGGCGATGGAGGCCGAGTCGGCGCGGGTCATGCGGCCGACCCAGCGCAGCACCGGGAAGGCGATCAGCGGGATGAACGCCGCCACCACCAGCACGGCCAGTCCGGGCAGGAGCAGGGGCACCAGATCGGATTCGGCCAGTTTGACCCCGCCGTGCAGGCCGATGGCCAGCAGCAGAAAGATGGACAGTGCCTCGTACACCGCCATCGGGATCTTCAGGTCGGATTTGGCCAGCCCGGCGATCGCGCCGAGCAGGAAAAACAGAACGACCGGTTCGGAAACCATGGTCCTTGCCTCCAGTCAGAAACGTCGCCCCGCGCCGGCTCTCGCGGGGCACGGGACTGTCGGTCTTGTTCAGTCGTTGCCGGGCATCATCGAGGAGTGGTGATGCACGATCTTCCATTCGCCGTCGCGATTCTCGTAGACGAAGGTGTAACGCGCCGGTACGTCCCTGACCTCGCCGCCGTCGCGCACGCGGAAGGTATAGGTCCCGGCATCCGTCAGCTTGTTGCAGCCGAACTTCACGTTGCGCTGGTTGATCGTGCCCTCGGGCCGTTTCTCCAGGAAATGGCGGAAATAGTCGCGGATCTCGTCGCGCGTGGTGCGCGGAACGTTCGACACCGTCGGCAGCAGCACCGCGTCCTCGGCGTAGCAGTCGGTGACCCGATCCGCGTCGCCGGTCTTCAGCGCGTCGTTCCAGCGGTCGAAAAGCTCTTCCGCCAGACGCCGGGTCGCGGGGGCGCAAACCACGCAGCTCTCGTCCACCGGGGTATCGATGGCGCCGAAGTTCGGGTCGCCACCGGTGCCGGTCACCGGGTGATGCTGGTCCCGGTACGAGGCACTCAGGCTGAAGCGGGCGCGCGGCTCGCTGTCGGCATCAATGAACCGGGTGCCGCTGATGCGCGGTCGGTCGTCGGAAGGATTCTTCACGGGTGTTCTCCGCGGGCGCCGTGGCGGCCCTGATCAAACGTTGGATTTTGCGAGCGATTGTAAACCGCCCCCCATAGCCTGTCAGCCGGGCCTGTCAGCCGGCACCGTTCATCCGGCGGAGGGGCCCTGTCCGGCATCGGCCTGCGCCTTGAAGGCAGCCAGCATGTCCTCGATCTGATTGCGCAGCCGTGCCTCGTCCTGAATGGCGAAGTCGAGAAAGGTCTGCGCCACCACCGACAGCACCTTCTGCCGCGGATGCACGATGTGCCACTGACGGTGGATCGGGAAATGCTCCACGTCCAGCAGCGCCACCGGCCCTTCCGCGCCCTCCGCGCTCAGGGTGTGCAGGGACAGCACCGAGATCCCCAGACCGCCGATGACCGCCTGCTTGATCGCCTCGTTGGAGCCCAGCTCCATGCGCACCCGCGGGTTGATGCCGTGTTCCTGGAACAGCTTGAGGGTCGACTCGCGGATCCCCGAGCCCGGCTCGCGCATCAGGAAGTTTTCCTGCTCCAGCTCCTGCAGCGGGATGTTGCGGCGCCCTGCCAGCGGATGATCGCGACTGGCCATCACCACCAGCGGGTTGGGCGCAAAGGGATACACCGCCACGTCGGTCAGGCGCTCCGGCACATGGCCGATGATGTACAGGTCATCGTCGTTATTGGCCAGGCGATCCAGCACCCGGTCGAAGTTGGAGACCTCCAGCGACAGCTCCACATCGGGATAGCGCCGCGCGAACTGGCCCAGGATGCTGGGGGCGAAGTACTGCGCCGTGGTGATCACCGCCAGGCGAAGCCGGCCGCGCTTGAGGCCGTGCATCTCGGCCAGCTTCATCTCCAGGTTGGTCAGCGCCCCCAGCATCTCGCGGCAGGTGTCGTACAGCAGCAGCCCGACCTCGGTGGGCGACGCCCGACGCCCGACATATTCGAACAGCGGCAGCCCCAGCGCGGAGGAGAGCTTCTTGATCTGGATGGACACCGTCGGCTGGGTCAGGTGCAGCTCCTCCGCGGCGCGGGTGAAGCTGCCCAGGCGCACGATCGCCTCGAAGACCTGGAGCTGGCGCAGGGTCGCATGCCGGATCAGATGCGCCGGCAGCTCCGACTTGAGCATCACCTGCGGAAGGCCGGAATCCCGCGTCGAATCACTCTGACTCACGCCGCCCCCCGTTAACGGGTCGTCAGGCCGGCATACAGCATCGGCAGCTTCTCCGGCAGCCGTTCGACCCGGTCCAGCACCATGTAGTGGTTGCCGAAGATGCGCTCCACGTAATCATCGGCGTTGGGGTCCAGGCTCATGCAGAAACTGTGGACGCCATTGCGTCCGGCCTCCTCCACCGCGCGGCGCGCGTCGAAGCGCAGGTACTGCGGGTCGCGCACGTCGGTGTCCGAGGGCTCGCCGTCGGTAATCACCAGCATCAGCTTCTTCTGCGAGCCGCGGGCACGCAGCTGCTCCGTGGCATGCCGGATGGCCGCCCCCATGCGCGTGGAAAGCGCCCCCTTCATCCCCGCCAGACGCGCCCGCGCAGTGTCGTCCCATGGCGCATCGAAATCCTTGAAGCGGAAGTACTCGACGTCGTGCCGCCCGTCCGAGTTGAAGCCGTGGATCGCGAACGGATCGCCGATGCGCGAAATTGCACCCGAGAGCAGCGTGGTCGCCTCACGCGCCAGCTGCACCACCGAGGTGTCGGTCCCGCGCACCGTCTCGTTGGTCGACTCCGACAGGTCCAGCAGGACCAGCACGGACAGATCCCGCTCCTGGCGCAGATTGCGGGTGTAGATGCGCTCATCGGGCTGACGGTTCATGCGCAGGTCAATCTGTGCCTCCACCAGCGCGTTGACGTCCAGCTCGTCGCCGTCGGGCTGGCGGCGCAGGCGTTGCATCCCCTGTGGCTGAATCGCCTCGATCAGGTATTTCAGATGGGCAATCAGCGGCTTGTGTTTCTCGTTGATCGCGTCGATCTCGTCCAGATCGCCCTTTGGAGGGCGGCGCTCCAGCAGGGTCACCCAGTGCGGGCGCTCCAGCTGCATCTGGTAGTCCCACTCGTGATAGTGGAACGGCAGCGAGATCGGCTCCTTGCCCTCCTGCGCGTTGATGCTGGTGTCCTCGTCATCACGGAAGAACTCCGTCGCCAGGACCATGATCTGCTGGGCATCGTCCCCGGCACTGGGCACGTCCAGGGTGTTGATCATCTCCATCGGCGTGACGTAGATCCGTTCCTGGCCGGAGCCGTGTGCGGCCAGCACCTCCGCCTCTTCTTCGTCCTCGCGGCCCACCGCCCAGATATAGCGGTTGTCGTCGCGGTAGACGACCTCGGGCGCGATCTGCTTCGGGTTCACGTAGCCCTTCTCCGGGAAGGCCGGCGCCAGCGCTTCCGCCAGTTCCGCCGCCAGTCCCGCACGCTCCAGATCGGACTCGCGGGCGAAGGCTGCCCGCGCCTCGTTCACGAACGGGTGCGGGTCCGTGTAATCGGCGTCGATCAGGGCGCGCGCGGTCCGTGCCAGCAGTGGCTGCGGCGCATCGCCGTCTTCCGGGGTGGCCGTGTGCAGGGGTTTCCAGATCTGACCCAGCCCCGGAAACGCGGCCAGTGTCAGCCCCTCGACCCGGGCATCCTCGAACAGCTCCAGCAGCGCGCCCCGGATCCCCCGCGGCGCCTCTTCTTCCTGACGCTCGCGGGTATGCACCATGTGCGCGGCGGCATGCGCGGCCGCCGCGCGATACAGGTCCAGACCGGAAAGCTCGTCGGTATCATCGAAGGCATCCGGCAGGAACAGCGTGAAGCCCTGGATATACGGCCGGTAGCCCTCACGCGACTCGAAATCGCCACTGGTCGGACGCATGAAGAAATCGCGCCCCCACAGCGAGCGCAGATACAGGTTGATGCGCCGCTGCACGTCCACGAACAGCGTACCGCGGCGCTCCTTCTGGAATACCGAGCGCGACTCCGGCGACTGCAGACCGAAGTATTCGATCTGCGCCTCGAGATCCGTGCGATGGGCCTGTGCGCCCCAGGTGGCCCAGCGCCGCAACCCGCCCAGGGTCAGATGGCTCAGCAGCTCGTCGAGATGCTCCAGCATCGGGCGCACCCCGCGCGGAGCCTGGCCCAGCAGCGAATCCAGCAGGCGCAGATAGCCTTCGAACAGCGAATGGTCCCCCAGGCGACGCGCGGCAATGGGCGCGGTCGAGATCACCAGCGTGATCACCGCCGAGCTGGTCTTGGAATACATCCGGATGGACGAACTCAGAAGTTCCGCGACGGCATCCTCGCCCAGCTCCTGGGCCAGCCCCGGGGCCTCCTGAATGAACGCGATCACCAGCTCGGTCCCGCGTCCGAGCGAATGCAGACTGCGCGCGCCCTCGAGGTAATAGCGCTCCAGACCGGCCGGACTGAACGCGCGCGTCGCTTCGTGCCACGCGGACTCCAGCACCTGCGCGGCGTGTTCCCCGAGATCATCGAGGAGGTCCGGATAGTCTTCCAGATGGATGCTCATCGCGCGCCCGCGCCGCCTCGAAGGCGGTCTAGAAGAACGTGGTTACCGCCGAATCCAGCGCATCGCGCATGTCCGGATCGTCGGTAATGGGCCGGACCAGGGCCATGCGACAGGCGGCCAGCGGCTGCACGTTTTTCCCGATCAGCGTGGCCGCATACACCAGCATGCGGGTGGAGATGCCCTCGTCGAGACCGTGCCCCTTCAGATTGCGTGCACGCTCGGCCACGCTGACCAGCTTGTCCGCGACATCCTCGCTCACGCCACCCTCGTGCGCGACGATCCGCGTCTCGGTCGCATGATCCGGATAGTCGAAATCCAGCGCGCCGAAGCGCTGCTTGGTCGACTGCTTCAGGTCCTTCATCAGGCTCTGATAACCCGGGTTGTAGGAAATCACCACCTGGAAGTCGGGATGCGCCTCGACCATCTCCCCCTTTTTCTCCAGCGGGAGCACCCGCCGGTTGTCGGTCAGGGGATGGATCACCACCGTGGTGTCCTGCCGCGCCTCCACGATCTCGTCGAGATAGCAGATCGCCCCGAGCCGGGCCGCCATGGTCAGCGGTCCATCCTGCCAGCGCGTCCCCTCCGCATCCAGCAGATAGCGCCCCAGCAGATCCGAGGCGGTCATGTCCTCGTTGCAGGCCACCGTCACCAGCGGCTTGCCCAGCTTCCAGGCCATATGTTCCACGAACCGCGTCTTCCCGCAGCCCGTCGGACCCTTGAGCATCATGGGCATGCGCGCCGCATACGCCGCCTCGTACAGCTCCACCTCGTCGGCGACCGGCTGGTAATAGGGCTCTGCGGTCACCCGGTATTCGCGCAGTTCGTCCTGCATGGCAATGCTCCTTCACAAAAAGGCCGGGCTGCGCCCGGCCATGCTCGCGTTCCGGTCCCGGCTCAGTCCGGCCAGACCCGATCCGGATGCAGATTCTCCCAGGGCGCATCACCGGTGGCACGATCGTCATTGCCCGGTGAGTCCTTGCGGCTCCCGCGGGTGCCGCCGGAGGCCGGCTTCTTCGTCGTCGTTCCACTGCTCTTCCGCGTGCCGCCGGACCCGCCGGAACTGCCCGCGGTTTTCTTTGCAGCGGGCTTCTTCGCCGTGCTGCCGCGCGTCCCGGTCGTCGCCTTGCCGGCCGACGACTGGCCCGAGGCGGGCTTCTGCGCCGGCTTGTTCTCCGCGGTTTTCTGCTCCGTGGCGGACTCCGGTTTGCTGCTCGACTTGTCCTCCGTCGAAGTGCCCGATGCCTCGCCCTTGTTATCCTGGTTTTCGCGCGCCGCGCGCACGCCGGCCGCCAGCTTGTTCTGCAGGTCACTCATTGTGAAACCTCCTCGATGATGGCTTCGATCTCGGCCGCCGCCGCCTGTCCGGGTTTCCCCAGATCATAGACGGAGCTGCCTTCCAGCGCCGAACGCCGGTAGATGGCCCGCCGCCGCAGCGTCTGCTCCAGTGCGGGAATGTCGATCTCCATGAGGGCGTGCTTCATTGCGCGCGAGAGCGCGCTGCGCACCTCAAGCTGGTTAACCACGATACGCGCCTGCAGATCCCGGTTCGCCCGTTGCGCGTCCTCCAGGCCCGTCCCCATGCGGACACTGCCCCACAGGTCCACCGGCGAAGGAAGCACCGGGATCAATGCCAGGTCCGCCGCTGCCAGGGCCCCGTTCACCGCACCGCCTTCCAGGGTCGGCGGACAGTCGATGACCACGAAGTCATAATCGCGCCGCAGATTCGCCAGCTCCCGATCCAGCGGCCCGGCCACCGCGAACACGGATGCCGGGAACGGCTTGCGCTCCGAACTCATGCGCGCCCATTGCCCCGCCGAACCCTGAGGATCGGCGTCGACGACCAGGGTCCGGCCGCGCCGGACCAGCCCGGCCGCGAGATTCATCGTCAGGGTGGTCTTGCCGGTCCCGCCCTTCTGATTGACGACCGCGATCACCCGCGAGCCCATTACAAACCCCGGGTCATGAAGTCACCTCGCCGGCGAGCCGGTCGACCTCGAGCGCGAAGGCGCGATCCGCCTCGCCGATGGCCTCGCCGTCCCGGGCGTCGATGGTGATGTTCACGTAGGTCGTCCCGAAGCTGATGTTCGGATGATAACCGTCGGCCTCGGACAGATCCGCGACCCGGTCGAGGAAATCCCGCGTCACCCCGTAACGATCAAAGGTGTACTGCTTGCTGATCGACACCAGCGAACCCTTGCCAGGCTCCCAGCCTGCGGGAACCACGTCACCGTTCTCGGCCATCGGAATCTCCGCTGCCGTTTGCATTCATTTGAGCATCGATCTCGCGCACGTGTTCCCACTCTTCGTCGAGCAGGGCCGCAAACAGCGCGGCATCCTCACGCGCACCGGTCCGACGACAGTACGCCACCGCTTCTTCGTACATCCGCACCGCATCCAGCTCCAGCGCGCGGTTGTACTCCATCAGCTGGCGGACCGAACGCCCCAGACGCACCGGTGCCAGCTGGCTGCCGGGAGGCGCCAGCCCGTAGTGCATCAGGCGGGTCATCAGGCGATCCGCATGCTCCAGTTCCTCCTGCGCTTCCCGCCGCAGCGAGTCGCTCAGTTCCGCCATGCCCCAGAGCGCGGTCAGCCGCGCCTGGGCCATGTACTGCTGGACCGCCGACATTTCATGCGCGACGGCCCGGTTCAGATAGCCCACGATCCGTGGATCGGCCATCGGCGTATCCTCAGCTGGCGGAGCCGCTGGCGCTGGGCGCGCTCGGCAGGATGCTTTCCACTTCGGAATGCACGCGGGCAATGATGTGCGCAGCCACCAGGCCGTCGCCCACACGCTCGCAGGAATCGGCACCGGCACGCACGGCCGCGTTCACCGCACCCGTCTCGCCGCGAACCAGAACCGTCACGTAACCACCGCCCACGAACTGGCGGCCAATCAGACGCACCTCGGAGGCCTTGGTCATCGCATCCGCCGCCTCGATCGCCGGAACCAGACCGCGGGTCTCGATCATGCCCAGGGCCACACCATGAAATTCGTTCGCCATCTTGAACCTCTCTGCAGAATCAGGCCGCGGGGCCGGTCACCGACCCCG
>NZ_AUAG01000043.1:0-12481 GCF_000428605.1 Thioalkalivibrio sp. ALE19 | reverse complement strand
CGGATCGGCCAGGGGCTGGCCTCCTACGACGGGTCGAACCCTGCCCCCGGTAGGAGGCCGGCCCTCCGGCCGATTGTGCGTCGGGGTGGTCTCCTGCGCCGGATCGGCCAGGGGCTGGCCGCCTGCGGATACGAGGTTAATCGGGGGCATTGCCGGATTCTCCCTGGCGAAACGGGGAATGCTCGTGCAGGCGTTCGCAGTGGCTGCGCATCATGTCCGCCTCGCGTTCGCAGAAATCGCGCACCGGCCCGTCGAAGCTCGGGGTCAGGATCGCGTGGATCGACCAGGTGGGCGTGGGCAGGAAGCCGCGCGGGATCTTGTGCTCGCCCTGGGCGCCGGGCTCGAAGCGCGTGAGCCCTTCGCGGATGCAGAACTCGATGCCCTGGTAGTAGCAGGTCTCGAAGTGCAGGGCGTCCAGCTCCTCGGTGGCGCCCCAGAAGCGCCCGTACAGGGTGTCGTGGCTGCGGTAGCACAGCGCGGCGGCGATGGTCTCGCCGTCGCCATCCGCACCATCGCCATTCTCCGGGCGGCGGGCCTCGAACAGCACCACCTGGTCACCCAGTGCGGCGGCCGTCTCCACGAAGAACGCCTCGGTGAGGGTGGGGATGCCCATGTGCTTCTCGAAGGTGTCGACGTAGAAGCGATGGAAGCGCGCCCAGTCCTCCGGCGAGCCGGTGGCCCCGGTCAGGGTGCGGAAGGTGATGCCGGCTTCCGCGACACGCCGGCGTTCGCGTTTGATGTTCTTGCGTTTTTTCGACGACAGCGCGGCGAGAAAGGCATCGAAATCGGCATAGCCGCCGTCTGCGGCGTTGGTCCAGTGGTACTGGCAGCCCATGCGCTCGGGCAGCCCCAGCGGGGCCAGCGCTTCGCGGTCGGCGGACTCGGGGAACAGCACGTGGACCCCGGAGGCCTCCAGTTCGCGCCCGCGCGAGACCAGCGCGCGCAGCAGCTGACGGCGCAGGCGGTCCGGGTCGGGGGCCTCGGGGTGTACCAGCAGACGGGGACCGGTGGCCGGGGTGTAGGGCACCGCGACCACCAGCTTGGGGTAATACTGCAGACCCTGGCGCTGCCAGGCCCCTTCCCAGGCGAAGTCGAAGACGAACTCGCCGTAGTTGTTGGTCTTGGCGTAGGCGGGGGCGGCGGCGACCAGCGCGTCGTCGTGGAAGATCAGCACGTGCTGGGGGAACCAGCCATAGGCCCGCCCCAGGCACTCGTGGCGTTCCAGCCCCTCGAGGAAGGCATGGCGCAGAAACGGCTCGCGCCCGCCGGTGAGGGCATCCCACGCGGCGGGATCGAGCTCGCCCAGCCCGTCGCGCAGCTCGATGCGCTCGTCCACCCCGGCGGGCGGGAGGTCTTCACCGGTCGCCGCACGGGCTTCCGCGCCCGGGGTCCCGGGATCGTCGGACGAGTGCTCCTCGCTCACCGCCGTGTCCGCGTCACAGCTGCTCGTCGAGGTATTTCTCGGCGTCCAGGGCGGCCATGCAGCCGGTGCCCGCGGAGGTCACCGCCTGGCGGTAGATGTGGTCCATCACGTCGCCCGCGGCGAACACGCCCGGCACGCTGGTGGCGGTGGCGTTGCCGTCCTGCCCGCCCTTCACCTTGATGTAGCCGTTCTCCATGTCCAGCTGGCCCTGGAAGATGTCGGTGTTGGGCTTGTGGCCGATGGCGATGAACACGCCCATCACGTCGATATCCTTGGTCTCGCCGCTTTGCGCGTGCTTCAGGCGCGCGCCGGTCACGCCGGTCTGGTCGCCCAGGATCTCGTCGAGGTTGTGGTTCCACTCGATGTTCACGTTGCCGTTCTTTTCCTTCTCGAACAGCTTGTCCTGCAGGATCTTCTCCGCACGCAGCGAATCGCGCCGGTGCACCAGGGTTACCTCGGAGGCGATGTTGGACAGGTACAGCGCCTCTTCCACGGCGGTGTTGCCGCCGCCGATCACCGCCACCTTCTGGTTGCGGTAGAAGAAGCCATCGCAGGTCGCGCAGGCGGACACGCCCTTGCCGGCGAAGGTGGTCTCCGACTCCAGCCCCAGGTACTGCGCCGAGGCGCCGGTGGAGATGATCAGGGCATCGGCGGTGTAGGTGGCCTGGTCGCCGGTCAGGCGGAACGGGCGCTGGTTCACGTCCACGGTATGGATGTGATCGTTGATCACCGTGGTGTCGAAGCGTTCGGCGTGCTTCTTCATGCGCTCCATCAGCTCGGGGCCCTGCACGCCGGCGTCGTCGCCCGGCCAGTTGTCCACGTCGGTGGTGGTCATCAGCTGGCCGCCCTGTTCCAGACCGGTGACGACGACCGGGTTGAGGTTGGCGCGGGCGGCGTACACCGCGGCGGTCCAGCCGGCCGGGCCGGAGCCCAGGATCAGCAGCGGGCAATGGCGCTCGTTCCCGCCGGACTTGCTGGCGGCTTCGTCGCTCTCGGAGGAAACCTGCACCGCCCCGGTGGCGGCCATGATGCCCGCGGGCTGCTTCTCGTCACTCATTTTGCTCGCTCCATGAAATCGGTTGTATGGGCGGGATTATTGGGGCGCGGGGCAGGCTTGTCCAACACCCGTTGCGATAAGCGAATTTCATGAACCCGTTCCGCCCCGATCGTGACCCCGGGCCATCACTACATGGGGCCGCCGGTGGACAACCGCGGCCCTCGCGCCAGCCGCGGCAGGACGCCGAATCCCCTAAGTTGTCCACAGGTTGTTCCCCGCTTGTTATTTCGCCGAGTACTATATGTAGTGTCTGGTAAGAGCTCGATCCCCGATCTATAGTATTCCACGTCATCGCCGGGCGATGACCCCAGATTTTTCCAGATGACCGTTTCGCGCGAGGCCTGCCCCCATGTACAGCGACACCCAGACTGCCGAATCCGCACAGGACACGACCTATCCGCCGCAGTCCGAGCCCTCGGCGGAAGTGATGGCCACCAGCCCCGGCCAGCATCAGGTGATCCGCCGCAACGGCAAGGTCACCAGCTTTGACCCGGCCAAGATCGAGGTCGCCATCACCAAGGCCTTCCTCGCGGTGGAAGGCGGCAACGCCGCGGCCAGCCGGCGCATCCACGACATCGTCAAGGAGCTGTCCGCGCAGGTGAGCGACAACCTGTTCCGCCGCGCCGGCACCCAGGGCACCACCGTCCACATCGAGGACATCCAGGACCAGGTGGAACTGGCGCTGATGCGCGGCGGCCATCACAAGGTGGCCCGCGCCTACGTGCTGTACCGCGAGCAGCAGGCGCAGAAGCGCGCCGCCGAGGCCGCCGAGCAGGGTCCGGCGGAGGAGGCCGAGGCGCCGGTGGTCCACGTGACCCGCGCCGACGGCACCCGCTCGCCGCTCGACGAGCAGCGCCTCAAGGCGGTGGTCGACGAGGCCTGCGACGGCATCGACCAGGTGGAAGGCGAGCGCATCCTCAAGGAAGCGCGCCGCAACCTGTTCGACGGCGTGCACGAGAAGGACGTGGGCACCGCGCTGGTGATGGCCGCGCGCGTGATGATCGAACAGGAGCCCAACTACTCCGAGGTTACCGCCCGCCTGCTGCTGGACAACCTGCGGCGCGAGGCCCTGAGTTTTGTCTCCGGCCGCCGCGAGGAGGCCACCCAGGCCCAGCTCGCCGAGCGCTATCCGGAGTACTTCGGCGCCTACATCCGCCGCGCCGCCGAGCTCGAGCTGGTGGACGACGAGCTGACCCGCTACGACCTCGACAAGCTGGGCGCCGCGCTCAAGCCCGAGCGCGACCTGCAGTTCACCTATCTCGGCCTGCAGACCCTGTATGACCGCTACTTCATCCACAGCGACGAGGTGCGCTTCGAACTGCCGCAGGCGTTCTTCATGCGCGTGGCCATGGGCCTGGCGATCAACGAGATCGATCGCGAGGCGCGCGCCATCGAGTTCTACGAGCTGCTGTCCAGCTTCGACTTCATGAGCTCCACGCCGACGCTGTTCAACTCCGGCACCCTGCGCCCGCAGCTCTCCAGCTGCTACCTGACCAGCGTTCCGGACGACCTCGACGGCATCTACAGCGCCATCCGCGACAACGCGCTGCTGTCCAAGTTTGCCGGCGGGCTGGGCAACGACTGGACCCGCGTGCGCGGCATGGGTGCCCACATCAAGGGCACCAACGGCAAGTCGCAGGGCGTGGTCCCGTTCCTGAAGGTGGCCAACGACACCGCCGTGGCCGTGAACCAGGGCGGCAAGCGCAAGGGCGCGGTGTGCGCCTACCTCGAGACCTGGCACATCGATGTCGAGGAGTTCATCGAGCTGCGCAAGAACACCGGCGACGACCGCCGCCGCACCCACGACATGAACAGCGCCAACTGGATCCCGGACCTGTTCATGAAGCGCGTGGCCGAAGAGGGCCAGTGGACCCTGTTCTCGCCCAACGAGACCCCCGACCTGCACGACCTGGTGGGCGAGGAGTTCGAGAAGCGCTACTGCGAGTACGAAGAGAAGGCCGCGCGCGGCGAGATCAAGGTGTACAAGACCCTCAACGCGGTCGACCTGTGGCGCAAGATGCTCGGCATGCTGTTCGAGACCGGCCATCCGTGGATGACCTTCAAGGACCCGTGCAACCTGCGCAGCCCGCAGCAGCATACCGGCGTGGTCCACAGCTCCAACCTGTGCACCGAGATCACCCTGAACACCTCGGACGACGAGATCGCGGTGTGCAACCTGGGCTCGGTCAACCTGGCCGCGCACGTGGACGAGAACGGCGAGTTCGATCACGCCAAGCTCGAGAAGACCGTGAACACGGCCATGCGCATGCTCGACAACGTGATCGACTACAACTACTACTCCGTGCCCCAGGCGCGGCGCGCCAACCTGCGCCATCGCCCGGTGGGCCTGGGCGTGATGGGCTTCCAGGACGCCCTGTACAAGCAGCGCATCCCGTACGCCTCGGAAGAGGCCGTGGAGTTCGCCGACGTGTCCATGGAGGCCATCTCCTGGTACTCCATCAAGGCCTCCACCGATCTGGCCGAGGAACGCGGCCGCTACGAGAGCTTCCCCGGCAGCCTGTGGAGCCAGGGCATCCTGCCGATCGACTCGATCGACAAGCTGGCCGAGTCGCGCGGTGACTACCTGCAGATGGACCGCACCCAGCGCATGGACTGGGAGAGCCTGCGCGAGCGCGTGAAGACCACCGGCATGCGCAACTCCAACACCATGGCCATCGCGCCCACCGCGACCATCTCCAACATCTGCGGGGTCAGCCAGTCGATCGAGCCGACCTACCAGAACCTGTTCGTCAAATCGAACCTGTCGGGCGAGTTCACCGTCATCAACCCCTACCTGGTCCACGACCTGAAGGACCGCGGCCTGTGGGACGAGGTGATGGTCAACGACCTCAAGTACTACGACGGCTCGGTGCAGCCGCTGGACCGCGTGCCCGAGGACCTCAAGGCGCTGTACGCCACCGCCTTCGAGCTGGACACCCGCTGGCTGGTCGAGGCCGCCTCGCGCCGGCAGAAGTGGATCGACCAGGCGCAGAGCCTGAACCTGTACATGGCCGAGCCCTCCGGGCCCAAGCTGGACGCCCTGTACAAGCTGGCCTGGGTGCGCGGTCTCAAGACCACCTACTACCTGCGCTCCATGGGGGCGACCCACGTGGAAAAGAGCACCGTGGCGGACAGCAGCCGGGCCAACAAGCTCAACGCCGTGACCGGCGGCCCCGGTGACAGCACCGCGGGCTCCGACTCCGCGGCCGCCTGCTCCGTACTCGACCCCGACTGCGAGGCCTGCCAGTAAGGCAGGCCCCCGACCTCAACCGAACACCGAACACGTAACACCGAATCGACAAGGAGAACGCACATGCTGTCCTGGGACGATCCGATCGCCGCGATCAAAGGCGAAAACCAGCAGGAACCCAAGGTCCGTCCGGGCATGGGCTTCCAGGAAAACGAAGACCTGATGACCACCGCCGGCGCCGCCCCCAGCGTCTCGCCCGAGCCCGAGAACGCCGGCGGCCCCGCGCCCGACTACGATGAAGAAGCCCTGACCGGCACCGGCCTCGAGGACATCGAGCGCGGCGCCGAGCGCATCCGCGTGGACGACAAGAAGATCATCAACTGCAACGCCGACCTCAACCAGCTGGTGCCCTTCAAGTACCAGTGGGCGTGGCAGAAGTACCTGGACGGCTGCGCCAACCACTGGATGCCGCAGGAAATCAACATGAACGCGGACATCGCCCTGTGGAAGGACCCGAATGGATTAACTGAGGACGAGCGCACCATCGTCAAGCGCAACCTCGGTTTCTTCTCCACCGCCGACTCGCTGGTGGCCAACAACCTGGTGCTGGCCGTGTACCGCCACATCACCAACCCCGAGTGCCGCCAGTACCTGCTGCGCCAGGCCTTCGAGGAGGCGCTGCACACCCACGCCTACCAGTACTGCGTGGAAAGCCTGGGCCTGGATGAAGGCGAGATCTTCAACATGTACCGCGAGGTCCCCTCGGTGGCCACCAAGGCGGAGTGGGCCCTGCCGTTCACCAAGCACCTGGCCGACCCCAACTTCCGTACCGGCACGCCCGACGCGGACCAGAAGCTGCTGCGCGAACTGATCGCCTTCTACGTGATCTTCGAGGGCATCTTCTTCTACGTGGGCTTCGTGCAGATCCTCTCCATGGGCCGGCGCAACAAGATGACCGGCGTCGCCGAGCAGTTCCAGTACATCCTGCGCGACGAATCCATGCACATGAACTTCGGCATCGACGTGATCAACCAGATCAAGGTCGAGAACCCGCACCTGTGGACCGAAGACTTCAAGAACGAAATGCGCAACATGATCGCCGACGCGGTGGAACTGGAAGCCCAGTACGCCCGCGACACCATGCCCCGCGGCGTGCTCGGCATGAACGCGCCCATGTTCGAGGAGTACCTGCACTTCATCGCCAACCGCCGCTGCGCCCAGATCGGCCTGGCCGAGCTGTACCCCGGCGCCGACAACCCGTTCCCCTGGATGAGCGAGGTGCTCGACCTGAAGAAGGAGAAGAACTTCTTCGAGACCCGGGTAACGGAATACCAGACCGGGGGCGCGCTGAGCTGGGACTGACCCGGCGAGGCCGAGACCCACAGAAGCGGAGCCAGGGAAATGGCCACGCAGCAACAGAAGAGGGCGCCGAAAGTCGGCGCCCTTTTTTGTGGAACGTTACGCCAGGTCCAGCGGACTCCGTACCGCCAGACCGCCCCGGTTCAGCACGTGCGTGTAAATCTGGGTCGTGGACACATCGCTGTGGCCCAGCAATTCCTGCACCGTGCGGATGTCGTAACCGCCCTCAAGCAGATGTGTGGCAAAACTGTGGCGCAAGGTGTGGCAGCTCGCCTTCTTTGCGATATCCGCCCGCCGGGCCGCAGACGTCACCGCCTTTTGCACAGCCGTCTCGTGCAGGTGATGCCGGCGCGTTGCACCGCTTCGCGGGTCCACGGAAAGCCGCCCGCTCGGAAACACGAACTGCCAGCGCCACTCCCGTGCTGCCGCGGGGTACTTGCGGGCCAGGGCGTCCGGAAGCAGGGCCTCCCCAAAGCCGGCATCCAGGTCTCGTTGATGCAGTGCCCGGGCCTCCTCGAGATGCCTCGAAAGCGGATCGAGCAGCGATTGCGGCAACGGGACGATACGATCCTTGTCGCCCTTGCCTCGCCGCACCACGATCAGCCCCTGATCGAACTCCACATCCTGGACGCGGAGACGAAGCGCCTCCATCAGCCGCATGCCCGAACCGTAGAGCAGGGAGGCGATGAGCCAGTGCATGCCGTCGAGCTCCGCCAGCAGACGGTTGACCTCGTCGCGCGAAAGAACCACCGGCAACCGTTTTGGCCGACGAGACCGCCTGAACGCTCCCAGATCACCCAGGGGTTTCTCCAGCACCTTCTCGTAAAGGAACACCAGCGCATTGAGCGCCTGGTTCTGGGTGCTGGCCGCGACATTCCGTTCCACTACCAAATGTTCCAGAAACGCGGCCACTTCCGCACCGCCCAACTCATCCGGGGACCGCTCCTCGAAATGCCAAAGAAAGCGACAGACCCAGCCGAGATAGGCCTTCTCTGTGCGGAACGCCATACCCCGTGTACGAATGGCCGAGGCCAGCCGTGCAAAGAGATCAAGATGCTTGCGGATGAGCGGAGTAAAGCGCGTCTCGCCAACTCGTTGGGCGTAATCTTCCGGCGAAACCGGCGCAAACTCCCGTGCCGTCGTGGTGTGTTGCGCCTCCAGCGTACGCGCCGAATCCCGCCAGAACTCCCAGTCCGGCGGTGTCGCCCATTCTGGCTTCACGATGCTATACAGAATCCGTATAGCATCGACGGTCTGCCGGAACTGCCAGTCCTGAATCGACGACTTCTGCCCTTCGCTGGTCAGATACCGAGCGATATCCTCAGCCCCGAGTTCCGCGAGGCGACGACCGGGATACGCCGCGATAAACCGTTCCGCCCGGACCACGTACCAGCGTACCGACTTTGTCTTAACCCCTTGAGAAATAGCCACATTCCGGTATCGCTCCCAGAAACGGCGTTCCCTTTCGGCACGACTTCCTGTCGCCATCAGCCGACCTCCTTGTTTATCCATGATTCGGTCATGGGTATGCTGCAGGAACAGCGGCTGCCAGAGCAAGGGCCGGCGCTGCGAGAATCAGGTGCTATCCAGATTCTGCCTATCACCAATATGACAGATTCTGTCTAATCTACTGTTATGTGAATGATGGATACCGTTTGCTTCATCAACCTGGAAGAGACCGACAAGGATCTAATCCTATCTTTCGCCTTGGGCGACGGTGATGGCTTCGTACGGAGCTTAATACTTCATCGCGCGTTATTTTTCGAGGGCGTCTTGCCGGAGGAGGAGCGGGGCACGAAGGTCAGTCTGGAGGGTGAGGATCTAGGCTATGAAAAAGAGCACCTCAACACTTTGCAAGAGTTTCAATTCGATGGTGACATTCTGCGGATGAAGTCAAGATTTGGGCTTTACGAGATCAATGCTGGAAAGCTTGATCCAGAAGATTTCAAGGTCATCAAAAAAGCTCTAAAACGGCAAAATCATGATGCTCGTTTTCAGGTCAGATTCACATAACAAGTCGCTCAAGTTCGTTCCGGCCTTCGGCCTCCACCGGACGCGGCTAACGCCGCGCCGCTTAGCTTAGACGTTCGGCGGCAGAAAAATGACGAAGGAGGTTTTGTGGCTACGATGGCGCAAGCAATTCAAGGAATAGTCGAGAGAGCAGGATGCTGTCTTAGCTCCGAGGACATCAAAGGGGAGGTTGAAGCGGCGTACCCCGGAAAATGGAAGCCCGCTACTCTCCAAGCTCACCTATATGCCTGTTCGGTCAACAACCCGAAAGGCTACATTCACCACCCGTACGCCGCGAAGTTCCTCTACAAGAACACTGACGGTACCTTTGAACTTTACTCCGAGGAGAAGCACGGTCCGAATGAATGGGCGCCGGCCGAGGGGGAAGAGGACGAAGGCGAAGCAGCCGAATTGGTAGAGGCGTCTATCAGCCTTGAACGGGATATTGAGGATCACCTGGTTAACAACTTAGAAACCCTAGAACCCGGCTTGAAGCTTGTGGCACGTCAGTACAGCACGGCTGTCGGCAGAATCGACATTTTGGCCGAAGACAAGAAAGGGTCCCGCGTCATAATCGAGTTGAAGGTTGGCGAAGCAAAAGACTCCGTCATCGGCCAGGTGGCCCGCTACATCGGGTGGTTTGCACGCGAGGACGGAGAACCGCCCAGAAGCATCATCGTAGCTAGCGGGTTCCCTGAAGGCGTCCAGTATGCAGCAACGATGATCAAGGGACTCACCCTGCTCGCATACAGCGTCAACTTTTCGTTTGAGCGGGCTGCCGTGTAGACGTGGTGCGCCCTAGATCAAGAAACCGCCGAACAAGGCGCTGGAGCCGACGCGGCAAAAGCCGCGCGGCTCAGCTTCAACGTTAGCGCGATAGGAGATCTATGCCGACAGAAGCTAAGGTAACCTTCGATGTGAATACTCGAAGGGCTGGTTATTTTCTGGATCTTCATGAGTCCGTGCATGGGGGAGCGCAGGGCGCACCTCGGAATCCAGTTCGCGAATTGCCACGAGCAGCGGTTGTGTTCGCGGTCGGGGCATTGGATTCTTATCTCTCGGATGTCTCTGCAGAGGTGATTGTTGCCTTGCTACAAAGGGAGCTACCAGAGGGCGAGGTTCGGGAGATTCTAAAGCGTGTGCAGGCAGAGGTCCCAACACTTTCCTTGGAGTTATCGCTGGTGCCAGATCCGGATGAACGAGTTGGTCGTGTTCAAGAAGCCGTCGCCGATCATCTACACAATCGTGTTAGCAATCATGGAAAAAAAGCGGTTTCGAGAACTATGGAGCGGCTTGGCGGAAGCGCCCAGGACCTTTGGAGCGCTCTCGGGGCAAATGGCTACCGTCGAGCGGCTGACGACCTAGATGATTGGACTGAAAAGCGGCACCAGATCGTTCACCAAGGCCAATCGGTCAGGGTCCATCGCCCGCAGGCTCGGAGCTGCGTTCAATTGGTGGAGGCTATTGGAGAGCGAATTGATACTCAGGCCATGCAAGCGCTGGAAGGCTAATGCGCTAACAAGAACATGCAGCCGACGCGTTACCCGCGCGGCTGATGCTGAGCGTTATGGAACTACCAGAAAGTTTCCCCCCGAAGGGTCTCCCTGACCTTAAGGAACTGCGACCTTTGGCGGGCTGGTTCGGAGTTCTCCGTGCGCTGTCCGGAGCTGGCTCGAATGACTTTGTGGCCGCATCTCTTCAGTCTAACGCCATCCGACTGTGCCAAGCGGCCATTTCTGAGTATCAACTCGGCATCCTCGCAATTGAAGCCTTTCACCAAACATTGGAGAATCTAACGCCATTGCACTGGGCAATAGCTTCGATCGGGCACTTTGAGAGTTCACTTTGGCACTTGGAGCGCTTTATCAAGCATGCTAAGGCACTTAGGTCTTTACATTCCGCTGAAATGGATCTCCGGAGGACTATTCCCAAGTCATTGGCCATATTCAAGCAAGATGCTGAGCGTCGTATTACAAGGTTGCGCCACCAAATTGCACATCTCGAATCAGTAATTCAAAACCGAGAGCTTCCACAAGGCTCTAGCATTATGCTACGTCCCACAAGAACTGGGCTGGTACTCGGATCAGAGTGCATTACCTGGTCAGAACTGGAGCAGTGGCTTCGGGAAGCCTATGATGTTTCGGAGAAAATTACCGAGTTCGTGCCAAAACCCGACGATGTTCCATAACAAATCGCTCAAGTTCGTTCCGCGCTTCGCGCTCCACCGGACGCGGCTAACGCCGCGCCGCTTAGCTTAAACGTTAGGCCTACATGGAAGCCGTCGCATGAAGGTCTGACGAACGAACCCTGACGGCATGATGAAAGGAGAACAGCAATGAAAACAGGTGCGCTAGTTTTGGGAATCATCGGAGGATTGATTGCCTTGATCTACGGGCTTGTCGGCTACGGGATCGGAAGCTTGGGAAGCGCTGCCGGCGCCGAAGGATCTGGCATGGTGACGCTCGTGAGTATCGCCCTGCTGATTGCCGCCTTGATCGGCGCAGGTATGGTCAAGGCCAAGCCAGTCATCGGGGCCGCCCTGATGGCAATTGGTGCGATTGGCTTCGTGCTTATTCTAGGTTTCAACTTTTTCAGTCTTATCCCGGTCGTCTTGCTGGGGCTGGGTGCGCTCCTTGGCTTCCTTGGTATGCAGGAAGACGCCAGGCAGTCCACGAAGGCCTAACAACGGCATGCACCCGACGGGCGGCTGCGCCGCCCGCGGGTGATGCCGAGCGTTGGGCGTAAAGGAGAAGATTGATGCTCCGACCAGCAGTGGTAATCGCTTCGGTCATGCTGTCGCTTCCAGTCTACGCAGATTCCTTCCACGTTGCTGTCCAGTACGATTGCAATACGGCAGAGGATCTTGTCGCGGTCTACTGCCTCGGTGCGTAGAACGAGGAGGGTGAGGAACTGATGCGGCGATTGGGGAAGGATGGAATCAACCCTTGGGAACTTGTTGAAGTGGCTGGCGACAGAATCACTACAGAGAACACTGTGCGAAGGGAATGCGAACTGAGCGATGGATCGTATGTCGTGGAAATCGGACCCTCGCCAGGCAATCGCAACATTCAAGGCCGCTGCGGTGCTCATATGTCAGCATGGGTTACGTTCCACAAGGAAAACAAATTGCTATTACGCACCGGCTTCGAAGGCGACTGTCTTGATGTCGAGTCGGAAATCATAACGAGCGCGCGTTGGCGCTCTGGGGTGGAAGAAGCCGACATCACGGAAGTGCGTTTTTCCGAGTTCTACAAGTAGGCGCCCAACAAAGCTCTTCAGCCGACGTGCGAAGAGGCACGCGGCTGAGAGCTAACGTTATGCATTCATTCTCCAGCTCTCTTGACACTCGTCACGTGACGCGCTACATTTTCTCCCATGATCAAATCATTCGCGGATAAACGAACTCAGGAGCTGTACTCCAATGGTAAGTCAAAGAAATTTC
>NZ_AUAG01000042.1:0-15637 GCF_000428605.1 Thioalkalivibrio sp. ALE19 | reverse complement strand
GGCACCGAGATGGTGATGCCGGGCGACAACGTGAAGATGACGGTGTCGCTGATCAGCCCGATCGCCATGGAAGACGGTCTGCGTTTCGCGATTCGCGAAGGCGGCCGCACCGTGGGCGCCGGCGTCGTCTCCAAGATTATCGAGTGATAGACTGAGCAGTCAGCTGGCAGGCCTCCCGCGTTTGCATCCGCTGCAACCGCGGGTGCCTGCCTTCTACGATTACAGGCCAGTAGCTCAATTGGCAGAGCAGCGGTCTCCAAAACCGCAGGTTGGGGGTTCGAGTCCCTCCTGGCCTGCCATCTTTTACGATGGCGGCAAGCACCGGGTGAGACGATTTCATGACTGAACAATCGGAAGGCAGCGGCGCGCTGGATACCGTCAAGCTCGCCGTGGTCGTGGCCTTGCTCGTTGCCGGCGTCATGGGCTTCTACTGGTTCCAGGACGAATCGACCCTCGTGCGCGTGGTCGGTTTGCTTGCTGTCGTGGCCGTGGCCGCCGGGATCGGCATGACCACCTACAAAGGCCGACAGCTGAGCGCCTTTATGGGCAACGCCCGCACCGAAGTGCGCAAGATGGTCTGGCCGACTCGCGTCGAAACGACCCAGACTACCCTGGTCGTGATCGCCGTCGTCATCGTGGTGGGGATCTTCCTCTGGCTCCTGGACATGTTCCTGGGGTGGTCCGTCAGTCGCTTCATCGGATAGGCATCAGGAATCTACCCCATGGCATTACGCTGGTACGTAGTACAGGCATTCTCCGGCTTCGAGTCCCAGGTCAAGCGGTCGCTGGAAGAACGCATCGAGCGCTTCGAGATGCAGGACCATTTTGGCCAGATCCTCGTCCCGACCGAAGAGGTCGTGGAGATGAAGGACGGCCAGAAGCGCAAGAGTGAACGGAAGTTCTTTCCGGGGTACGTGCTGGTCCAGATGGATTTCAGCGACGAGGCCTGGCACCTGGTGAAGGCGGTCCCCCGCGTTCTCGGGTTCATCGGGGGCACGGCGGATCGCCCGGCCCCGATCAGCGAAAAGGAAGCCGAGGCCATCCTCAACCGCATGGAAGAGGGCGCGGAGAAGCCACGTCCGAAGGTCCTGTTTGAAGTTGGCGAGATGGTTCGCGTCATCGATGGGCCCTTCAACGACTTCAATGGTGTCGTCGAAGAGGTCAACTACGACAAGAGCCGTCTGCTGGTGGCCGTCCAGATTTTCGGTCGTTCGACCCCGGTGGAACTCGAGTTCCATCAGGTCGAGAAAAACTGACGCAGTCTGCGTTCAACACCTTGATCGGGGAGCCGCGAGGCGCCTGTACCCGAGGGAGTCAGCATGGCAAAGAAAATCGAAGCCTACATCAAGCTTCAGGTCGGGGCTGGCAAGGCCAACCCGAGTCCCCCCGTCGGCCCCGCACTGGGTCAGCGCGGCGTGAACATCATGGAGTTCTGCAAGGCGTTCAACGCCGAGACCCAGGACATGGAGCCCGGTCTGCCAATCCCGGTGGTGATCACCGTGTATTCCGACCGGTCGTTCACCTTCGTGACCAAGACCCCGCCGGCACAGATCCTTCTGAAGAAGGCCGCCGGAATCCAGAGCGGTTCGGGTGAGCCGAACACCAAAAAGGTCGGGAAGGTCACGCGCGAGCAGCTGGAAGAGATTGCTCGCGCCAAGGAGCCGGACCTGACCGCCGCCGACATGGACGCCGCGGTCCGGACGATCGCCGGCAGCGCCCGCAGTATGGGCATCGATGTGGAGGGTCTCTGAGATGGCGAAGCTGAGCAAACGCATGCAGACGATCCGCGAGAAGGTGGAGCCGACTCGTGCGTATCCCGCCGATGAGGCCTTCTCCCTTCTGCGCGAGCTGGCCACCGCAAAATTCCGCGAGTCCGTCGACGTCGCCGTGAATCTGGGCGTGGATCCGCGGAAATCCGATCAGGTCGTGCGCGGCTCCACGGTCCTCCCGCACGGCAACGGCAAGACCGTTCGCGTGGCGGTGTTCACCCAGGGCGATAACGCGGATGCCGCCAAAGAGGCCGGCGCGGACGTGGTCGGCATGGATGATCTTGCCGAACAGGTCAAGGCCGGTCAGCTGGATTTCGACGTGGTGATCGCCTCCCCGGATGCGATGCGCGTGGTGGGTCAGCTGGGCCAGATCCTCGGTCCGCGCGGTCTGATGCCCAACCCCAAGGTCGGTACCGTGACGCCGGATGTGGCCACGGCGGTGACCAACGCCAAGGGCGGGCAGGTCCGGTACCGCACGGACAAGGGCGGCATCGTCCACTGCACGATCGGCGCGGCCGACTTCGAGGCGGATGCCCTGAAGGACAACCTGAACGCGCTGCTGCAGGATCTGATCAAGATGAAGCCGGCGACCTCCAAGGGCCAGTACGTGCGGGGTGTCACGGTGTCCACGACGATGGGTCCCGGGCTGAAGGTCGACGGCGCCACCCTCAATCTCTGATTCCGCCGTACGCGGCGGAATCCAATGCTTTGGTCGGCTGTCGCGCGAGCGGCACGCCATCCAAGACCGCAGGCGGGCCGTTCGGCGGCGCTTAATATCCCAGCCTGCGCAGATGGTGTCACCCGATTCAGGAATGGCCTGCGACGGGAGCACCTGAGTACCGGTCTCCGGACCGGTTCACGACCATCTCCGGATGGTCTCAACAGAGGAGAGTCAACGTGGCTTTGAATCTCGATGACAAGAAGCAGATTGTCACGGAACTGGCTGCGATTGCTGCCTCGGCGCACTCCGCGGTGGGTGCGGAATATCGAGGTCTCTCGGTCGCGCAGATGACCGAGCTGCGCAAGCAGGCTCGGGAGCAGGATGTTTATCTGCGCGTGGTGAAGAACAATCTCGCCAAGCGTGCGCTGGCGGGCACGGACTTCGAGTGCATGCAGCCCGAGCTGCATGGGCCGTTGGTTCTTGCCTTCAGCCTGGAGGAGCCATCCTCCGCCGCGCGTCTGGTGCGAGATTTCGCCAAGACCAACGATCAGCTGAAAGCACGGATGGTGTCCTTCGGCGGCGAGTTGATGGGGGCGAACGATCTCGAACGCCTCGCCAGCCTGCCGACCCGCGAAGAGGCCCTGAGCCAGCTGATGGCCACGATGCGCGCACCGCTCGACAAGTTCGCCCGCACCGTCAACGAGGTGCCCGGCAAACTGGTGCGTACCGTTGCAGCGATCCGCGATCAGAAGCAGGCAGCCTGATCCCGGTTCCTGGAATCCTATTCGCTAGCACATTTCTGAATGCGGGCAGCCCCGCAGGGAGAACCTACTAATGGCCGTTTCGAAAGAAGATATCCTGGAAGCCATCGGCAACATGACGGTCCTCGAAATCGTGGACCTGATTGGCGAGATGGAAGAGAAGTTCGGCGTGACCGCGGCTGCTGCCGTGGCCGCAGCCCCGGCCGCCGCCGGCGATGGTGAAGGTGGCGGCGGTGAAGCCGAGAAGGACGAGTTCGACGTCGTCATGTCCGGCTTCGGCGACAACAAGGTTGGCGTCATCAAGGTCGTGCGCGGCCTGACCGGCCTGGGCCTGAAGGAGGCCAAGGAGATGGTCGAAGGCGTGCCCGCCACCGTGAAGGAAGGCGCGGCCAAGGAAGAAGCCGAGAAGATGAAGGCGGAGCTGGAAGAAGCCGGCGCGTCCGTCGAGCTGAAGTAACAAGGGCGTTACGCCCGTTGTCAGACGTGTCCGTCACGGGCATGCGGAGCTGGCGGCTGCGAGGCCGTCAGCTTCCGCCCGTGGTGGCGCGGATTTATTGCGCGTTGTTCTGCTAGCCCCCGAGGTATTCCATGGCCCTCAGTTATACCGAAAAGAAACGCATCCGCAAGGATTTCGGGAAGCGTCCCCAGATCCTGGACGTTCCGTATCTGCTGGAGACCCAGCTCACCTCCTACCGCAATTTCCTCCAGGAGGACCGGGGTGCGGACAGTCGCGAAGGACTCGGTCTGCACGCGGCGTTTCAGTCGGTATTTCCCATTGTCAGTTATTCCGGTCACGTTCAGCTGGAGTATGTCAGCTATCGGCTTGGCGAGCCGGTCTTTGACGTCAAGGAATGCCAGATCCGCGGCGTGACCTATGCGGCCCCGCTGCGTGTGCTGCTGCGGCTGGTGATTCACGACAAGGATGCGCCTGCCGGCTCCACCGTGGTGAAGGAGGTGAAGGAGCAGGAGGTCTACATGGGCGAGCTGCCCCTGATGACCGAGAACGGCACCTTCGTGATCAACGGTACCGAGCGGGTGATCGTTTCCCAGCTGCACCGTTCGCCCGGGGTGTTCTTCGACTCCGACAAGGGCAAGACCCAGGGTAGCTCGCAGAAGCTGCTGTACAACGCACGCATCATCCCGTACCGCGGTTCGTGGCTCGATTTCGAGTTCGACGCCAAGGACGGGGTGTATGTCCGTATTGACCGTCGCCGGAAGCTGCCGGCGTCCATCCTGCTGCGTGCACTGGGGATGGACACCGAGCAGATCCTGGAGACGTTCTTTGATTTCAATCAGGTCACGCTGGATGAAACCGGCGGTGAGCTGGATCTGATTCCCGAGCGCCTGCGCGGGGAAACTGCGGTGGTGGATATCACCGACGGCGACAAGGTGATCGTTGAAGCCGGGCGGCGGATTACGCCACGCCACATCCGTGAGATCGAAAAGGCGGGGATCCGCACCCTGCGCGTACCGGACGAGTATCTCGTGGGCCGCGTTCTGGCGCGCACGATCATGGACCCGTCGACCGGGGAGGTGATCGGCAATGCCAACGACGCGCTGACCCAGGACCTGCTGGACCGTCTGCGCGCGGAAGGGATCCATCAGTTCGACACGATCTACACCAACGAGTACGACCACGGTCCGTACATGTCGGACACGCTGCGGCTGGACCCCACACGCACTCAGCTGGAAGCGCAGGTGGAGATCTACCGCGTGATGCGTCCGGGCGAGCCGCCGACCAAGGATGCCGCGGAGAATCTGTTCGCCAACCTGTTCTTCTCGGAAGACCGCTACGATCTTTCGGCCGTCGGCCGCATGAAGTTCAATCGCCGCGTCGGCCGTGATACCGACGAAGGCGAGGGGGTGCTGTCCACGGACGACATCCTCGATGTGCTCAAGGTCCTGATCGATCTGCGCAACGGCAACGGCCGTACCGACGACATCGACCACCTTGGCAATCGTCGCATCCGCTCGGTGGGCGAAATGGCCGAGAATCAGTTCCGCCTGGGGCTGGTCCGCGTCGAGCGCGCGGTCAAGGAACGCCTGACCGTCGCGGAGAGCGAGGGGCTGATGCCGCAGGAGCTGATCAACGCCAAGCCGGTGGCGGCCGCGATCAAGGAATTCTTCGGCTCCAGCCAGCTCTCGCAGTTCATGGACCAGAACAACCCGCTGTCCGAGGTGACCCACAAGCGCCGGATCTCCGCGCTGGGTCCGGGTGGCCTGACGCGCGAACGCGCGGGCTTTGAAGTGCGGGACGTGCATCCCACGCATTACGGGCGGGTGTGCCCGATCGAGACGCCGGAAGGTCCGAACATCGGTCTGATCAACTCGCTGGCGGTGTATGCGCGGACCAACCGTTACGGCTTCCTCGAGACGCCGTATCGCAAGGTCGAGGACGGGCGGGTGACCGCCGAGATCGCCTATCTCTCGGCCATCGAGGAAAGCCAGTACGTCATCGCGCAGGCGAACGCGGCCATGGACGAGGACGGTCGCCTGACCGATGACCTGGTGTCCTGTCGGCACCAGGAAGAGTTCACGATCTCCTCGCCGGACAAGATCCAGTACATGGATATCTCGCCGAAGCAGATCGTGTCGGTGGCGGCCGCGCTGTTGCCGTTCCTGGAGCATGACGACGCGAACCGCGCGCTGATGGGCGCCAACATGCAGCGCCAGGCGGTTCCGTGCCTGCGCTCGGACAAGCCGCTGGTCGGGACCGGTATCGAACGTACCGTCGCCATCGACTCCGGCTCGGCGATTGTCGCCCGTCGCGGCGGCACCGTGGATTCCGCGGACGCCGGTCGTGTGGTCGTGCGGGTCAATGACGACGAGACCCAGCCGGGCGAACCCGGCGTGGATATCTACAATCTGACCAAGTATTCGCGCTCGAACCAGAACACCGCGATCAACCAGCGTCCGCTGGTGGCCGTTGGTGACGAAATTGCGCGCGGCGATGTGCTGGCCGACGGTTCCTCCACCGACATGGGCGACCTGGCGCTGGGCCAGAACATGATGGTCGCCTTCATGCCCTGGAACGGCTACAACTTCGAGGACTCGATCCTGATCTCGGAGCGTGCGGTTCACGAGGATCGCTATACCACCATTCACATCGAGGAGCTCAACTGCACCGCGCGTGACACCAAGCTCGGGCAGGAAGAGGTGACGGCCGACATCCCCAATGTCTCCGAATCGCTGCTGTCCAAGCTGGACGAGTCCGGGGTGGTGTACGTGGGTGCCGAGGTGAAGCCGGGCGACATCCTGGTCGGGAAGGTGACGCCCAAGGGCGAGACCCAGCTGACGCCGGAAGAGAAGCTTCTGCGTGCGATCTTCGGCGAAAAGGCGTCGGACGTGAAGGATACGTCCCTGCGCGTCCCGTCGGGTGTCGAGGGAACGGTCATCGACGTTCGGGTGTTCACGCGGGACGGCGTCGAGAAGGACGCCCGGGCCAAGTCGATCGAAGAAGACGACATGGCCGCGGTGCGCAAGGACCTGCGGGATCAGCTGCGGATCTACGAGGACGACATCTTTGCGCGGATGGAGAAGCTCCTGGTCAACAAGACCGCCGCAGGCGGGCCCGACGGGCTGGGAGACGGCTCCAGGGTGACGAAGAAATACCTGCAGGGCCTGTCGCGTGACCAGTGGTTCGAGATCCGCCTGCAGGATGACGACGTGAATGCCCAGCTGGAGGACCTCGGGCGTCAGCTCAAGGACCAGAAAACGGCGTTTGACGAAAAGGTCGAGCACCAGAAGGCGAAGCTGGCCGCGGGGGACGATCTGCCGCCGGGCGTGCAGAAGATGGTCAAGGTCTACGTGGCCGTGAAACGTCGTCTGCAGCCGGGCGACAAGATGGCCGGTCGGCACGGGAACAAGGGCGTGATCTCGATGATCGTGCCGGAAGAAGACATGCCGTTCCTGGATGACGGGACGCCGGTGGACGTGGTCCTGAACCCGCTGGGCGTGCCTTCGCGCATGAACGTCGGTCAGGTGCTCGAGGTCCATCTTGGCTGGGCCGCGAGGGGGCTGGGCGACAAGATCAACCGCATGCTCGAGGCGCAATCCGAGATCGCCAAGCTCCGCGAGTTCCTGGACCGCATCTACAACCACCGTGATCGCAAGGTCAACCTGGACGAGCTCTCGGACAGCGAGATCCTGACCCTGTGCCGGAACCTGCGGGGCGGCGTGCCCATGGCGACCCCGGTGTTCGACGGCGCGGCCGAGGACGAGATTAAGGAGATGCTGCGGCTCGCCGACCTGCCCGAGACGGGGCAGGCGACGCTGTACGACGGCCGGACCGGGGAGGCCTTCGATCGCCCGGTGACGGTCGGCTACATGCATATGCTGAAGCTCAACCACCTGGTCGACGACAAGATGCACGCGCGCTCCACCGGCCCGTATTCGCTGGTGACCCAGCAGCCACTGGGCGGCAAGGCGCAGTTCGGTGGCCAGCGCTTCGGCGAAATGGAGGTCTGGGCGCTGGAGGCCTACGGCGCTGCCTACACCCTGCAGGAAATGTTGACGGTGAAGGCGGACGACGTGCAGGGCCGCAACAAGATGTACAAGAACATCGTCGACGGTGAGCACCAGATGGAAGCCAACGTGCCGGAGTCCTTCAACGTGCTGATGAAGGAAATCAAGGCCCTGGGCATCAACATCGAGCTCGAGCAGGACTGATCCGCTCCGTTCGCAACGTGATCCGAAGGGGCGCCGCGCGCCCCTCGAAAACTAGCTGTGAGGCAAGTGAATGAAAGACCTCCTGAATCTGTTCAAGCAGCAGACCCAGCCGGAAGAGTTTGACGCCATCCGGATTGGACTGGCGTCCTCCGACCAGGTGCGCTCCTGGTCGTTCGGCGAAGTGAAAAAGCCGGAGACGATCAACTACCGTACCTTCAAGCCGGAGCGGGACGGGCTGTTCTGTGCCAAGATCTTCGGCCCGGTGAAGGATTACGAGTGCCTGTGCGGCAAGTACAAGCGCCTGAAGCACCGGGGCGTGGTGTGCGAGAAGTGTGGCGTCGAGGTGACCCAGACCAAGGTGCGCCGCGAGCGCATGGGGCACATCGATCTGGCCTCCCCGGTTGCGCATATCTGGTATCTGAAGAGCTTGCCGTCGCGCATCGGCCTGCTGCTGGACATGACCCTGAAGGACATCGAGAAGGTGCTGTACTTCGAGTCCTTCATCGTGACCGACCCGGGGTTCACCACCCTGGAGAAGCGTCAGCTCCTGACCGACGAGGAGTACCTCGAGGCGATGGAGGAGCACGGTGACGACTTCACCGCGATGATGGGTGCGGAAGCGGTCCTGAGCCTTCTGAAGGAGCTGGATCTGCAGTCCGAGGCCGCGCGCATGCGCCAGGAACTGTCGGAGACGGGTTCCGAAACCAAGATCAAGCGCCTCGGCAAGCGCCTGAAGCTGATCGAGTCGTTCCTCGAATCTGGCAACAAGCCGGAATGGATGATCATGGACGTGCTGCCGGTGCTGCCGCCGGACCTGCGCCCGCTGGTGCCGCTGGATGGGGGTCGCTTCGCGACCTCCGACCTGAACGACTTGTACCGCCGGGTGATCAATCGCAACAACCGTCTGCGCCGTCTGCTGGAGCTGAATGCCCCGGACATCATCGTGCGCAACGAAAAGCGCATGCTGCAGGAATCGGTCGACGCCCTGCTGGACAACGGCCGTCGCGGCCGTGCGATCACCGGCACCAACAAGCGCCCGCTGAAGTCTCTGGCCGACATGATCAAGGGCAAGCAGGGTCGCTTCCGCCAGAACCTGCTGGGCAAGCGCGTCGACTACTCCGGCCGCTCCGTGATCGTGGTCGGCCCGACCCTGCGCCTGCACCAGTGCGGCCTGCCCAAGCGCATGGCGCTGGAACTGTTCAAGCCGTTCATCTTCGGCAAGCTGCAGCGCCGTGGCCTGGCGACCACCATCAAGGCCGCCAAGAAGGCCGTGGAGAAGGAAGGCCCCGAGGTCTGGGACATCCTCGAAGAGGTGATCCGCGAGCACCCGGTGATGCTGAACCGCGCCCCGACCCTGCACCGCCTGGGCATCCAGGCCTTCGAGCCGGTGCTGATCGAGGGCAAGGCGATCCAGTTGCATCCGCTGGTCTGTGCTGCGTTCAACGCCGACTTCGACGGTGACCAGATGGCCGTGCACGTGCCGCTGTCGCTGGAGGCGCAGCTCGAGGCGCGCACGCTGATGCTGTCCTCCAACAACGTCCTGTCCCCGGCCAATGGCGAGCCCATCATCGTGCCGTCGCAGGACATCGTGCTCGGCCTTTATTACCTGTCGCGGGAGAAGGTCAATGCCCGGGGCGAGGGCATGGTGTTCGCGGACGTGGACGAGGTGCATCGCGCCTACGAGAACGGCAAGGTCGATCTGCATGCACGCGTTACCGTGCGCATGGAGGACCCGCACGCCCAATATGCCGACAGCGAGGGCGAGCGCCCGCGCGTGCGTCTGGAGACCACGGTCGGGCGGGCGATCCTGTCGCGGGTCATGCCCCGCGGGCTGCCTTTCGAGCTGATTGATCAGGAGCTGGACAAGAAGAGCATCTCGCACCTGATCAATGCCTGCTACCGCCGCCTGGGCCTCAAGGACACCGTGGTGTTCGCGGACCAGCTGATGTATGCCGGTTTCTACTACTCGACCCGTGCCGGCGTGTCTTTCTGCGCGGATGACATGGTCATTCCGGAGGAAAAGCAGCCGATCCTGGAGAATGCCGAGGAGCAGGTGAAGGAGATCGAGGAGCAGTACGCCTCGGGCCTGGTCACCAAGGGCGAGCGCTACAACAAGGTCGTGGACATCTGGGCGCACTGTAATGACCAGGTGGCGAAGTCGATGATGGAGCACCTCGGCAAGGAAGAGGTGACGAATCGCGACGGCGAAGTGGTCGAGCAGCGTGCGTTCAACTCGATCTTCATGATGGCCGACTCCGGGGCGCGCGGATCCGCGGCGCAGATTCGCCAGCTGGCGGGCATGCGCGGGCTGATGGCGAAGCCGGACGGGTCCATCATCGAGACACCGATCACCGCGAACTTCCGCGAGGGTCTCAACGTCCTGCAGTACTTCATCTCGACCCACGGCGCCCGCAAGGGCCTGGCGGATACCGCGCTGAAGACGGCCAACTCGGGATACCTGACGCGTCGCCTGGTGGACGTGTCGCAGGACGTGGTGGTGACCGAGCCCGACTGCGGTACCGAACAGGGCCTCTTGATGAAGCCGATCATCGAGGGCGGCGATGTGGTCGAACCGCTGCGCGACCGCGTGCTTGGTCGCACGGTGGCGGTGGACATCCTGCGCCCGGGCACGGACGAGGTGCTGGTGCCGAAGGACACCCTGCTCGACGAGGCGATGGTGGATCAGCTCGACGCCGCGGGGGTCGACGAGGTCCTGGTTCGGTCGGCGATCACTTGCGAGACCCGCCAGGGTATCTGCGCCAAATGCTACGGGCGCGATCTGGCGCGCGGCCACGAGGTTAACTCGGGTGAATCGGTGGGGGTCATCGCGGCCCAGTCGATCGGCGAGCCCGGAACCCAGCTGACCATGCGTACGTTCCACATCGGGGGTGCTGCGTCCCGCGCCGTCACGGTCAGTGCGATCCAGGTCAAGAATGCCGGCCACATTCGTCTCCACAACATCAAGACCGTGGAGCACAAGTCCGGCAACCTGGTGGCGGTGTCGCGTTCCGGCGAACTGGGTGTGGTCGACGAATCCGGTCGCGAGCGCGAGCGCTACAAGGTTCCCTATGGCGCGACGATCATGGTCCACGAGGGCGATGCGGTCGAAGCCGGTCAGGAAATCGCCACCTGGGATCCGCATACCCACCCGATCGTGACCGAAGTGGCGGGTACCGTGAAGCTCGCGGACTTCATCGAAAACGTGACGGTGACGAAGGAGACGGACGAGTTCACCGGCCTGTCCTCCAACGTGGTCCTCGATCCCAAGAGCCGGAGTTCCGCGGGCAAGGATCTGCGGCCCACGGTCAAGCTGCTGGATGACGCCGGGAACGAGGTCTACATCCCGGGGACGGACATGCCCGCGCAGTACATGCTGCCGGCCAACGCGATCTTCAACCTGGAAGACAATGCGCGGGTCGAAGTGGGTGACGTCATTGCGCGGCTGCCGCAGGAGTCTTCGAAGACCCGTGACATCACCGGCGGTCTGCCGCGCGTCGCCGATCTGTTCGAGGCGCGCAAGCCCAAGGAGCCGGCAATCCTGGCGGAGCTGTCCGGTACGGTTTCGTTTGGCAAGGAGACCAAGGGCAAGCAGCGCCTCATCATCACGCCGGACCGGGGCGACGCCCACGAGATGCTGATTGCCAAGCAGCGGACCGTTAATGTGTTCGAGGGCGAACGTGTCGAGCAGGGCGAAGTGATCGTCGATGGCGAACTGGACCCGCACGATATCCTCCGCCTGCGGGGCGTCACCGCACTCGCGGAATATCAGGTGCAGGAGATCCAGGACGTATATCGTCTGCAGGGCGTAAAGATCAACGACAAGCACATCGAAGTCGTCGTCCGCCAGATGCTGCGCAAGGTCAACATTCTGGATCCGGGCGACACCCGGTTCCTGTCCGGTGACCAGGTGGATCGCACTCGTGTCCTCGAGGAGAACGAGAAGCTGTCCGGCGATCAGCAGCCGGCGACCTACGAACGCGTGCTTCTGGGGATTACCAAGGCCTCGCTGGTGACGGAATCGTTCATCTCCGCGGCCTCCTTCCAGGAGACCACGCGGGTGCTGACCGAGGCCTCGACGCGCGGGGCGCGGGACGACCTTCGCGGGCTCAAGGAGAACGTGATCGTGGGTCGCCTGATCCCCGCGGGGACCGGGCTGGCTTATCACAAGGAACGCCGGCGCAGGCGGGCGCTCGAGATGCCGGAGTTCGAAACGGTGGGCGAGAGCGAACCGGAGGCCGAACCGGCCGAAGCGCCTTCGGCAGGGCCGGGCAGCGACGCCGGCGGCGACAGTGGAACATCGGGTGATTCCGCGCAGTGAGGCGGAGTCGAGTTGACAGTCAAGAGGGCGCGCATTAAACTTCCGCTCCCTCGACAGGCCGGTCTCGGCACCGGCCTGTCGTTATTTTTAGGCTAGGAGAAAGGGTTTCATGGCCACGATCAACCAGTTGGTACGAAAGCCGCGCAAGCGGCCGGTCGAGAAGAGCGACGTGCCGGCGCTTCAGGGTTCGCCGCAGAAGCGCGGTGTATGCACCCGTGTCTACACCACCACGCCCAAGAAGCCGAACTCGGCGCTGCGCAAGGTTGCGCGCGTGCGGCTGACCAACGGTTACGAGGTCAGCTCCTATATCGGTGGCGAAGGGCACAACCTGCAGGAACACTCCGTGGTCCTGATTCGTGGTGGTCGTGTTAAGGACCTCCCGGGTGTGCGCTATCACACGGTCCGCGGAAGCCTGGACACCCAGGGCGTGCAGAAGCGCGCGAAGGGTCGTTCCAAGTACGGGACCAAGCGTCCGAAGAAATCCTAACCGTGTTCAAGTCCGGGAACTGAAACAATGTCGAGAAGAGCAGCCGCACCCAAGCGTCACATCCTCCCCGATCCGAAATTCGGGAGCGATCGTCTGGCGAAGTTCATCAATACCGTCATGCGGGATGGCAAGAAGTCCGTCGCCGAGCGGGTCGTCTATGGCGCGCTGGACCAGATCGAGTCCAAGCAGGGTGACGGCCTGGGCGCGCTCGAGCGTGCGCTGGACAACGTGCGGCCGCGGGTCGAGGTGAAGGGCCGCCGGGTCGGCGGTGCCACCTATCAGGTTCCCGTCGAGGTGCGCGCGGTTCGTCAGGACGCGCTGGCGATGCGCTGGGTGGTCGAGGCAGCGCGCAAGCGCGGCGAGCGCACCATGGCCATGAAGCTGGCCGGCGAGCTGATGGATGCGGCCGACAGCAAGGGTTCCGCCGTCAAGAAGCGCGAAGACACTCACCGGATGGCGGATGCCAACAAGGCATTCGCGCACTTCCGCTGGTAAGAACGAAGAGGCACCTCAGTGGCACGCAAGACCCCCATCAAGCGCTATCGCAATATCGGCATCAGCGCGCATATCGACGCCGGCAAGACCACGACGACCGAGCGCATCCTGTTCTACACCGGCCTGTCGCACAAGATCGGTGAGGTGCATGACGGCGCCGCCGTGATGGACTGGATGGATCAGGAGCAGGAGCGCGGTATTACGATCACCTCCGCGGCGACGACATCGTTCTGGTCCGGCATGGCCAAGCAGTTCCCGGAACACCGCATCAACATCATCGATACCCCGGGGCACGTGGACTTCACGATCGAGGTGGAGCGTTCCATGCGTGTTCTGGACGGTGCTTGCATGGTGTATTGCGCTGTCGGTGGTGTGCAGCCGCAGTCGGAGACCGTGTGGCGCCAGGCCACCAAGTACGAAGTGCCGCGGATCGCGTTCGTCAACAAGATGGACCGCGCCGGTGCCGACTACGAACGCGTCTACAATCAGATGCGCGAGCGCCTGAAGGCCAATCCGGTGCCGATCCAGATCCCGATCGGTTCGGAAGACGCCTTCGCGGGGGTGATCGACCTGGTGAAGATGCAGGCCATCCACTGGCATGATGACAACTATGGCATCAGTTTCGATTACGGCGAGATTCCGGAGGAGCTGAAGGCCGACGCCGAGAAGTGGCGCGAGAATCTGGTCGAGTCCGCCGCCGAGGCCTCGGAAGAGCTGATGGAGAAATACCTCGGCGAGGGCGAGCTGAGCGAGGAAGATATCAAGGCCGCACTGCGCAAGCGCTCGCTGGACCTCGAAATCGTGCCGATGATGTGCGGCTCCGCATTCAAGAACAAGGGTGTCCAGGCGATGCTGGACGCCGTGGTCGAATACCTGCCCTCGCCGGAAGAAGTCAAGGCGATCAAGGGCGTCAAGGCCGGTACGGAAGATCCCATCGAAAAGAAGGCAACCGACGAAGAACCGTTCGCGGGTCTGGCCTTCAAGCTGATGAGCGATCCCTACGTCGGGAGCCTGACGTTCGTTCGCGTCTACTCGGGGGTGGTTAAGGCCGGTGACACGGTGCTGAACACCCAGAACAACCGTCGCGAACGTATCGGGCGCATTCTGCAGATGCATTCGAACAGCCGCGAGGAGATTCCGGAGCTGCGTGCCGGTGACATCGGTGCGGTGGTCGGCCTGAAGGACCTCTACACCGGGACCACGCTTTGCTCGCCCGATGATCCGGTCGAGCTGGAGCGCATGGAGTTCCCGGATCCGGTGATCTCCATCGCGGTCGAGCCGAAGACGAAGACCGACCAGGAAAAGATGGGCATGGCGCTGAACAAGCTGGCGCAGGAAGACCCGTCGTTCCAGGTGCGGACGGATGAAGAGTCCGGTCAGACCATCATTTCGGGCATGGGCGAGCTGCATCTCGAGGTGCTGGTCGATCGCCTGAAGCGGGAATTCAAGGTCGAGGCCAACGTGGGGCAGCCGCAGGTCGCCTACCGCGAGACCATCACCAAGTCGATCGAACAGGAAGGCAAGTTCGTCAAGCAGTCCGGCGGGCGTGGTCAGTATGGTCACGTCTGGCTGCGGATCGAGCCGCAGGAGCCGGGTGTCGGCTTCGAATTCAAGAACGAGATTGTCGGTGGCGTGGTTCCGAAGGATTACGTGCCGGCGGTGCAGAAGGGTATCGAAGAGCAGATGCGTAATGGCGTGCTCGCTGGCTACCCCATCGAGGATGTCAAGGTGAGTCTCTTCGACGGCTCCTACCACGATGTCGACTCGAACGAGAACGCCTTCAAGGTCGCGGCCTCCATGGCCTTCAAGGAGGGGGCCCTGCGTGCCGGGGCGGTGCTGCTCGAGCCGATGATGAAGGTCGAGGTGGAGACCCCCGAGGAGTACATGGGTGACGTGATGGGCGACCTTAACGGCCGTCGGGGCCTGGTGCGCGGCATGGAAGACGTTGCCGGCCAGAAGCTCCTGCATGCGGAAGTCCCGCTGTCGGAAATGTTCGGGTACTCGACCCAGCTCCGCTCGCTGACCCAGGGCCGCGCGACGTATTCGATGGAATTCGAGAAATACTCGGAGGCGCCGGCCCAGATCGCCGACGCCGTGGCCCGCAAGGCGTCCTGATACCGCCATTCCGTAGAGAACGATTTAAGAGGTCTTAGCTGTGTCCAAGGAAAAGTTCGAACGCAAGAAGCCGCACGTGAATGTGGGGACGATTGGTCATGTGGACCACGGGAAGACGACGCTGACGGCGGCGTTGACGGTGGTTCAGGCGAAGAAGTACGGCAGCGATGCGCGTGCCTTTGACCAGATTGACAACGCGCCGGAAGAGAAGCAGCGCGGTATCACGATTGCGACGGCGCACGTGGAGTACGAGTCGGACACGCGCCACTATGCGCACGTGGACTGCCCGGGTCACGCGGACTATGTGAAGAACATGATCACCGGTGCGGCGCAGATGGACGGCGCCATTCTGGTGGTTTCGGC
>NZ_AUAG01000041.1:0-15648 GCF_000428605.1 Thioalkalivibrio sp. ALE19 | reverse complement strand
GGCGCCGGGGACTGCCCGGACGTCAAATCGGCCAGGGGGCTGGCCTCCCACGGTTGCACCCGCGCGCAGGAGGCCGGCCCTCCGGCCGATCCGGCCCCGGTGGCTCGTCGGGCCCCGATCGGCCAGGGGGCTGGCCTCCTGCACGCGGGGTTCCCGCCCGGTGGCGGGCGGACGTATGCTGTGGGCTGCGACGCCGCCGAGCAGAGGAGCCCCGCCGGATGCCCATTGACTGGAAACACTACGATCCCGCCCCGTTTTTCGACGAGCTGATGGAAGGGGCGGGACAGCCGCGTGCAGCGGCCCGCGCGGTGGCCGATTACCTCGCCACGCTGGACGACGCCGAACTGCAGGGGCGCAAGCAGGCGGCGGACAACGCGATCCTCGAGATGGGGATCAGCTTCACGGTCTACAGCGAGGGCGAAAACATCGATCGCGCCTGGCCGTTCGACATCATCCCGCGGGTGATTCCGCGGCGCGAATGGGAGCAGGTCGCGGCCGGGCTGGAGCAGCGGATGACCGCGCTCAACCTGCTGATTGACGACATCTACAACGAACAGCGCATCTTCCGCGACGGGGTGATCCCGCGCTACGTGCTGGAACAGTCGCGCAACTTTCGCGAGCAATGCGTCGGCATCCACCCGCCGCACGGGGTCTGGGCGCATATTTGCGGCAGCGACCTGGTGCGTGCGGGTGACGGCCAGTTTCACGTGCTGGAGGACAACCTGCGGGTACCCTCCGGGGTTTCCTACATGCTGGAGAATCGTCAGGTCACCAAGCGGGTCCTGCCCGAGCTGTTCCAGAACAGTTCGATCCTGCCGGTCGACGAATACCCGGCGCAGCTGTTCGACATGCTGGCCTCGATCTCGCCGCGCCCGCAGGACTACCCGGAGATCGCGGTGCTGACCCCGGGGATTTACAACTCCGCCTACTTCGAGCATTCCTTTCTCGCCCAGCGCATGGGGGCGGAACTGGTGGAAGGCGCCGACCTGATGGTGGGCGACGACGACTGCGTGTACATGCGCACCATCGACGGCCCCGAACGGGTGGACGTGATCTACCGCCGCATCGACGACGCTTTCCTCGACCCCGAAGCCTTCAACCCCGATTCGCTGCTGGGGGTCCCCGGCCTGATGCGCGCCTGGCGCAAGGGCAATGTGGGGCTGGCCAATGCCCCCGGGGCCGGCGTCGCCGACGACAAGGTGATGTATGCCTTCATCCCCGAGGTGATCCGCTATTACCTCGATCAGGATCCCATCATCCCGAACGTGCCGACCTGGCTGTGTTCCGACGACGAGCACCGCCAGTACGTGCTGGACCATCTGGACGAGCTGGTGGTGAAGCCGGCCAACGAATCGGGCGGCTACGGCATGCTGGTGGGGCCGCATGCGAGCAAGAAACAGCGCAGCGAGTTCGCGAAGCTGATCCGCCGGGATCCGCGCAACTACATCGCGCAGCCGACGCTGGATCTGTCGGTCGCACCCACGCTGTGCGGGGCGGAAATCGAGCCGCGCCACCTGGATCTGCGGCCGTTCATCCTGCAGGGCGTGCGCACCGACGTGACCGCCGGGGGGCTGACCCGCGTGGCGATGCGCAAGGGCTCGCTGGTGGTCAACTCTTCGCAGGGCGGGGGCAGCAAGGACACCTGGATCGTGGACGAGGAGGACTGAGATGCTCTCGCGGGTGGCAGAACGGGTGTACTGGATGGCGCGCTATGTGGAACGGGCCGAGAACACCGCGCGCATGGTCATGGCCTTCAACCTGCTGGCGCTGGACATGCCGAAGGCGGTGCAGCTGTCGTGGAAGGGCCTGGTGTCGGTCACTGGTCACGACGCCGAGTTCGAGGCGCATTACCAGCGCGAGGACGAGCGCAATTGCGTGAAATTCCTGCTGGCGGATGCCGACAACCCCGGCTCGGTGCTGTCGTCGCTGCGCTCGGCCCGCGAGAACGTGCGGACCACGCGTGATCTGGTGCCCTCCGAGGCCTGGGAGGTGATGAACGAGCTGTACCTGTTCGCCCGCGATCACATCGATCAGGGGATCACCAAGCGCGGGCGCTTCGAATTCCTGTCGCAGGTGATCCAGCGCTGCCAGATGCTGACCGGTCTGCTGGCCGGCAGCATGAGCCACGATGCGGCCTACGATTTCATCCGCCTGGGGCGCAATCTGGAGCGCGCCGACATGACCACCCGCCAGGTGGACGTCGGGGCACTGCGGCTGCTCAAACGCCACGACGAGCCGGCCGAGCCCTACGAAGGGCTGCTGTGGACCTCGATCCTGCGTTCGGAGGGCGGCTTCCAGATGTATCGTCTGCACGTGAAGCGCCGTATCAACGGCCCGGACGTGGTGCGCTTTCTGCTGCAGGATACGGCCTTCCCGCGGGCGGTGGCGCACGCCCTGACCGAGGTGCAGTCGGCGCTGGAGCGCCTGCCGCGCAACGAGATGCCGCTGCGGCTGGTGAGTCAGGCCCGGCGGCATGCCCTGAACGCCGATATCGACGCGCTGATCGCCGAAGGCGAGCTGCATGGCTTCCTGGAGGTCCTGCAGCGCGACGTGGCCGAGCTGCACCGCGCCAACGAGCGGACCTGGTTCCTGTTCCCGGAACACGCGCCCGCGCCGGACGCGGCCTGAGCCGGACCGGGCTGCGCTGCGGCCCGGGCGTCAGGACTTCTTCTTCGCCCGGCGGCTCACGCGGGTGCCGCGGTCCTTGCGCCCGTGGCGGTGTTCCCAGTCGAAGCGGGGCAGGTCGGTGAAGGCCTTCTTCACGTTTTCGTCCCAGGCATGCGTCAGCGAGCGCAGGTATTCGTCCTCCGCCTCCAGGCAGAGGTAGTGATCCATCTCCTGGGTGTCGCGCTCGTACACCAGCACCTCGATCGGGGGCCCCACGGTCAGATTGGAGCGCACCGTCGAGTCGATGGAGACCAGTGCGCAGCGCGCCGCGTCGCCCAGCGAGGTGTCCGCCTCGATGATGCGGTCGAGGATCGGCTTGCCGTACTTGCTTTCGCCGATCTGCAGGAAGCGGGTGTGCTGCGAGGTGGTGATGTAGTTGCCCTGCGGATAGACCAGAAAGATCGCCGGGGGCTCGCCGGCGATCTGGCCGCCGATGATCAGGGTGGCATCGGCCTTCATCCCCGACTTCGACAGCGCCTCGGAATGTTTCTCCTGTTCCTCGCGGTTGATGCGTCCGAGGTATTCCGCCGCCTCCGACATGTGGGCGACGGTCGCGAGGTTTGGTTCGGCGGCACCTTCCTGGCCGGCTTCCTCCATTTCGCGCTGCAGGCGACTGACCACCGCCTGGGTGGTGGCGAGGTTGCCGGCGGCGAGGACCACGAACAGGCGCTGTCCCTGGACCTCGAAGGTATGCATCTTGGAGTAGGTGCTGACCTGATCGACGCCGGCATTGGTGCGCGAGTCGGAGGCGAACACCAGACCGTCGTCCAGATCGATGGCGACACAGTAGGTCATCGGGCGGGCAATCCGGGCAGGGCGGAGTCCCGGGATACTAGGCGCCGCCAGCGGGTGCGTCAACGCGGGCCGGTCCGGCACCCGGGTGCGCGGACCGGCGGCCGGCCTCTCAGTTCTGCAGGATGCCGTTGGGTGCGTGGGAGCGCATCCAGTCGCGGACCATGTGGCCGTATTCGTGGTCATCCTTGCGGATATGGTTCATCAGCCAGTCGCGCAGGGTCTCGCCCAGTTCGCTGGCCACGTCGTGGCCGTCGGCGAAGTCCTGCTGATACTGGCGGATCCGCTGGCTGAACGCCTCGTGCGACTTGCGATGCTGTTCCAGGTCGGGGTATTCCACGATCTCCAGCATCTCTTCCTCGAAGGCGAAGTGGGTCAGGGTGTAATCCACCACCTGGTCGAGCACTTCGTGGACCTCCTCGCGCGACGCGCGGCCCTCGACGGCTTCGCACAGGCGGTTGATGTATTCGACGATGCGCTTGTGCTGGTTGTCGATGACCGGGATCCCGGTATCCAGATCGTCCGACCAGTGAACGTACGGCATGGCTCCATCTCCTGGTGATGTTATCGGTATGCGGTGCCCGCCTTGTGGCGGCCCTCCTCCGCCACACGGGAGCGGCGGGGCGTTCAGCGGCCGAAGAGCTTGCTGAACAGTCCCCGGTTGTGGGCCGTGTCGGCCCCGGTGTGCTGGCGCACGAGCTCGGCGTAATCGGCGTCGTCGTGCTTGATGTGATTGACCAGCCAGGTCTTGAGTACGGTATGCAGTTCGCGGGCGATGTCCTCGCCGTTCTCGAACTGTTCCTTGAAGGTTTCCACCCGCCGGATGAACAGGCCGTGCACCCGCTGGTGGGCGCGCAGGAACGGGTAGCCGGCTTCCTCCATCATTTCTTCCTCGAAGGTGAAGTGCGACTGGGTGTAGTCGATCAACTGGTTGATGACATCGCCCACCTCGTCGCGATCGCTGTTCTCGATCGCGTGATGGAGCTCGTTGATGTAGTCAACGATGCGCTTGTGCTGGTTGTCGATGACCTCGATCCCGGTGTCGAGATCGCTGGTCCATTCCATGTGTGCCATTCGCTGCTCCGGGCCACGGATGTGGGACTGAGAATATCGTGAGACGAGGATACGGTATGTCGACGCCTTTGACAGTGATTCGGCTCATACTCATCGGCGGTCGGGTTGTGCGCGGCCATGCCGGATCCGTGTACCCTCGGGCCTTTATGCAGGCCGTCTGCGGGAGAGGACATGACGCTGTTCTGGGTGACGCTGGTTCCGTTCGCACTGCTGTTCGTGCTCCTGGTGTTCCTGCGCCGCCCGGCGTACGAGGCGGCGCCGCTGGCGTGGCTGGCCACGCTGCTGATCGGGCTGTTCGTCTGGCAGCTGCCGGGCACGGTGGTGGCGACCAGTCTGGCCAATGCCGGGGTCGTGTTCCTGGAGGTGATGCTGATCATCACCGTGGCCCTGCTGATGCTGAACGTGCTGATCCGGACCGGGCACCTCGACACTATCCAGTGCGCGATCGCGCGGGTCTCGGACGACCGCCGGGTCCTGGCGATGCTGCTGGGCTGGGGCCTGGTCGGCTTTGTCGAGGGGATCGCCGGTTTCGGGACCCCGGCGGTGCTGGCCGCGCCGCTGCTGGTGTATTTCGGCCTGCCCCCGCTGAAGTCGGTGGCCATCGCCCTGATCGGCAATTCCACCGCGGTACCGTTCGGGGCCGCGGGGACCCCGGTGGTGATCGGCTTTTCCGGGCTGGGGCTGAGCGAGGACACCATCGGCCAGGCGGTGTTCCAGACCGCGGCGATCCACGGGACCCTGGGGGTGTTCATCACGGTGTTCATCGCCTGGGTCGCGACCCTCGGCGAGGAGAAGGGCCGTTTTCGCGAGTTCATCCCGTTCGCGGTGTTCTCGGGTCTGGCCTTCGGGCTGCCGTATTTCCTGGTGGCCTGGCTGGTGGGGCCGGAACTGCCGGCGATCATCGGCGGGGTGAGTGCGATGGCCCTGATCGCCTGGGCGGCGCACTGCGGCTGGCTGCTGCCGGTGCGCGGGGGGCGCGAGGCGGCCGAGCCGGTGGATACGCGCGGGGTGCTGCGTGGCCTGGTTCCGTTTTTCGTGATGGCCGTGGCCCTGATCCTGTCGCGTACGGTGGGGCCCCTGCGCGAATGGCTGGCGGGAGTGGAGATCGGGTTTGCCGGGCTCCCGGGCGTCAGCCCGGATCAGACCCTGCAGCCGCTGTTCACCCCGTATTTCTATTTCCTGCTGGCCCTGATCACCGCGATGTTCCTGTTCCGCGTGGATCGCGCGACCCTGGGCGGGGCGGCCGTGGCGACCTGGCAGCGGGTACGTATCGCCGCGATCGTTCTGGTGTTCATCATCAGCCTGACCCAGCTGCTGCTGATCTCCGCGGACAACGGTGCCGGGCTGCCGTCCATGCCGCAGGTTCTGGGACAGGGGCTGGCGGAACTGCTGGGCGGGGGCTTCGTGCTGTTCAGTGCCTTCGTCGGTGCCCTGGGCTCGTTCATGACCGGCAGTGCCACGGTCTCCAACCTGCTGTTCACCGGGCTGCAGGTGGATACCGCGGAGGCCCTGGCATTGGCGCTCCCGTCGATCCTTGCCCTGCAGCTGATCGGCGCCGGCGTGGGCAACATGATTTCGCTGCAGAACATCGCCATGGCCGCCGGCGCGGCGGGGCTGGAGGCACGCGAGGGTCAGGTGATCCGCGAGACGATCATCCCCGTGCTGGTGGTGTGTACCAGCGCCGGGCTGCTGATGCTGGTGTGGTGAGCCGCCCCCGGGACGGGGGCGGCGGGGTGCGTGGATCGGTTCAGTACAGGAAGTCCGGGAGGTGTTTGCGCAGGTCGGCGGGCTTTTCCACCTTGGTGACGTTCTTGGCCACCTCCGCGGTCACGGTCTGCGCCACCTGGCGGTCCAGGAGTTCGCGCAGGGCGCCGAGGAAGGAGGGCGCGGCCACGATCACCAGATGCTGAAAACTGCCCGCGTGGTGGGCCTCGCGCAGGCGCTCGGCGAGCTGACGGGCGAAACGGTCGCGCTCCTGGGCTCCGGGATCGGTAGTGTCCTGCATCGCATGGCGGCCGTCCCCGCCCGTGCTGCCCCAGCTGCGTCCGGGCCGGTCGGAGACCAGGTCCTGGTTGTGGGCCCGGGATTCGCTGTGACTGAGGGCCTCGACATCCTGCATGTTGCTGCAGGCCCGGCCTTCACAACTGAGGATGCGCGCGCGAGCGGCATCGGCAACCACGATCCAGACGTTGTTCATGCATTTCCTCCCGTAGATTAACGTGGCGGGTGCCCGTGGCGGCCGGGGACGTATCCCGGGCCGCGGGTCGGCCCAATTCGGGAGTGTAGATGCCGGCACGGCCCTTCGGGTGACGAATCCGCCGCGTGCGTGATCCGGATCACTCGACCGGGGCCGGGGTCTGCGACGGCGTACAGGCGGCCAGCGGGGCGGGCATCGCCAGGCCGTAGCCCTGGCCGTAGGGGATGCCCAGGGCGCGCAGGTGGTTGCCGATATGTTCGTTCTCGACATGTTCGGCGATGGTGGTCAGGCCGACGATGCCGCTGATGTCATGGATGGCGCGCACCATGGCGAGGTCGATGGGGTCGTGCTCGATGTCCTTGACGAAGCTGCCGTCCACCTTGAGAAAGTCCACCGGCAGGTTCTTCAGATAGGCGAAGGAGGACAGGCCGCTGCCGAAATCGTCCAGCGCGAACAGGCAGCCTTCGCCACGCAGCTCGCGCATGAAGCGCGCGGTGCGGGTCAGGTTGCCGACCGCGGCGGTTTCGGTGATCTCGAAGCACAGGCGGTGGCCGGGGATGCCGGCCGAGCGCACCCGTTCCAGCAGGAATTCGGGGAAGGCCTCGCTGTTGAGGGCGGTGCCGGAGATGTTGATCCCGATGACCGGCAGTTCGGCACCGCGGGCCTGGCAGTCCTGCATCCATTCCAGTGCGGTTTCCACCACCCAGCGATCCAGCTGGCACATCAGATCGTATCGCTCCGCCGCCGGGATGAAGGTCCCCGGGGGAACCGGGTTGCCGTGCTCGTCGCGCAGCCGGAGCAGGAGCTCCTGGTAGGCGGGTGGTCCGTCGTCCAGTGCGAGCACCGGCTGAGCCCAGAGTTCGAATTCTCCGCGTTCGATCGCCTGGGGGATGCGGCTGACCCAGTGCATCTCGCCCGCGCGATCGGCCAGATCGACATCCTGCGGGGTGTAGACGCGGACCTGATTGCGTCCCGAATCCTTGGCTGCGTAGCAGGCGGTGTCGGCGTGGCGCAGCAGCTGCTGGGTGGACTCGGATTCGCTGTCCACCGGCACGACGCCCAGGCTGGCCGACAGGGCAAAGACGTTGTCTTCCCAGAACAGACGCATGCCGGCGATCTCGCTGGCGATGTCCACGGCCATCTGGCTGCCCTGCTCGATGTCGCAGTCCTGCATCAGGATGCCGAATTCGTCGCCGCCCAGACGCGCGAGGTGGTCCTGCGGCCGCATGATGCTGCGCAGCATGCCCGCGATCTGGCGCAGCATCTCGTCGCCGGCCTGGTGGCCGCGGGTATCGTTGATCAGCTTGAACTGGTCGAGATCGAGATAGCACAGCACATGCGGGCGTCCGTCGCTGCGGGCGCCGTGCAGGGCTTCCTCGACCAGCTGCTCGAAACGTCGCCGGTTGATCAGGCCGGTCAGGTCGTCATGCGAACTGTAGTAGGCCATGTGCTGCAGGGCGTCGCGGACTTCGGACACGTCGCGCAGGACGATGACGTGCCCGCGTGCAGTGCCGTCGGTGTCCTGCACCGGGGTGACGGTCAGCTGGACCGGCAGGCGGGTCCCGTCGGAGCGCCGGAGGACCTGCTCGTCGGCGCCGTCCCCGCGCCCGCTGGCCGGGGGAGCGGCACCGCGGGGCAGCGGGTCCAGGGGGCGGCCAGTGCTTTCGTCTTCCAGCTGCAGCACCCGTTCGAGCGGCTGTGCGGTCAGTTCTTCGACCGGTTGGTGCAGCAGTCGGGCGGCCATCGGATTGGCGTAGTCGATCCGACCGGTGGTGTCCACGGTCAGCACGCCGTCGCCAATCGAGGCCAGGGTGGTCTGCGCGCGGCGCTGTTCACGCGCATGGCGGGCACGCTGCTCGTCGATGATCGCCTGCTGATGCCGGCGTTCCAGGCGCATACCCAGCCATTCGGCACACAGCCCGAGGAAGCCGCGGACCACCGGGTCGGGCGGGCGGCGGGTGCGGTGGCCGCGGCGACAGGCGGCCAGGACCACGGGCTCCGGCAGATCGATCGGCACCCGCACGAGATCCACCCGTCCGGCCGCGGGCAGCTCCAGTTCCTGTCCGGGGAGGCTCCGGGGAACCGGCTCTTCGGCGCCGCGCGTGCACAGCGCGGCGGCCCGCTCCTCGATCAGACAGGCCGGGCGCTGCGGATCGCGCGCCCAGTGGGCCAGACGCTCGATGCCCGTGTCGCCCTGCCGGAACAGCGCGATCTCGTCACTGTCCAGCTCGCCGGCTGCGGCCTCCAGCAGACGGTGGAAGGCCCGGGCGTCGTCCTCCGCTTCCGGCTCGCGGGTCCCGGCCGTGACCGCGGCGAAGGCGCGCAGCACGTGGGTGTGCGATGCGAGCACGCGGATGCGCGCGAGCATGATGCCGAACAGCAGCCCGACCGCCGACGGGATGACGAACAGCTGCGGCGGGAAGCCTTCGACCGCGTAGACGAAGCGCACCTGGACCACCGCCAGCACGGCGACGATGGCCACGGCCAGCGCCGTATAGCGCAGATAGATCGGCCAGGTGTCCCGCCAATCCGGATGCTTTTGCATGTTTTCCCCCTTCAGGAAACGCACACATGGATCAGCGTTTCCTTAACGGACCGCGCGGCTTTTTTGTGCTCTGGCGGCCCCTCCTTTGATCGCCGCATACGCTACACCGCGAGGCGCGGCGGGTACAGTCCGGTGGGCGCCGGATCGCAGGGCCCTCCGGGTGTGGGATACTGGCGGCATCAAGCGACCGCCGGGGGCGAGGATGACGACTGCGCTGACCTGGATCGGCGTGCTGCTGTGCCTGTCGCAGTCGGCGATCCTTTCGGGACTCAACCTGGGGCTGTTCGCCCGCAGCAAGCTGGAACTCAAGGTGGAGGCCAGCAAGGGGGACGCGCGGGCGCAGCGGGTCCTGCACCTGCGCGAGGATTCCAACTTCGCGCTGGTGACCATCCTGTGGGGCAACGTGGGCGTCAACGTCCTGCTGGCGCTGCTCTCCGGCTCGGTGCTCGGCGGGGTCGCGGCGTTTCTGTTCTCCACCGTGGTCATCACCATCTTCGCCGAGATCATCCCGCAGTCGTACTTTTCCCGCCACGCCCTGCGCGTGGCCTCGGTGCTGTACCCGGTACTGCGCTTCTATCAGTTCCTGATGTATCCGGTCGCGCGGCCTACGGCCTGGGTACTGGACCGCTGGCTGGGCGGGGAGGAGATCCGCTATTTCCCGGAACGCGACCTGCACCAGGTGCTGGATCTGCACATGCGTGCGGGCGAGAGCGAGATCGCGCGGGTGGAGGGGCGCGGGGCGCGCAATTTCCTCGAGCTGGACGACATCGCGGTGCGCCACGAGGGCGAGCCGGTGGATCCGGCCAGCATTCTGACCCTGGAGTTCGACGGGGACCGGCCGCGGTTTCCGCACATCGAGCCGCGGGTGGACGACCCGTTCCTGCGCAGTATCAATCGTTCGGCCTGCAGCTGGGTGATCGTCACCGACCCGAACGGCGAGCCCCGGCGGGTGCTGCGCGCGGCGGATTTCACCCGCGAGGCGCTGTTCGCGCCGGAGCGTTTCGACCCGCTGCATCACTGCCTGCACCCGGTGGTGGTGCGCGACGGATCGCGCCGCCTCGGCGAGCTGATTCCGCATTTCCGCGTGCGCCCGGCACACGAGGGGGACACGGTGCTGGGCGAGGACGTGATCCTGCTGTGGGACGAGCAGCGGCGGATCCTCAGCGGCACCGACATCCTCGGGCGGCTGCTGCGCGGGGTGGCCCGGCCGGCGCCGGAGTGACCGCGCGGGAGGCGCGCGGAGCGGTCCGGTTCAGTCCTTGCCCGGGTCCTTCAGGCGTTCGGCGAGGTCGGCGAAGGGGTTCCACGTCGCGCCCCCGGACGTCGCCGCGGTGCCGGACCCGCCGCCGGATGCCCCCGCCGCACGCGCCTCGCCATGGCGCTGGTGTTCGTTGTCATGGCAGTACAGGCACAGCAGCTCCCAGTTGCTGCCATCCGGGGGATTGTTGTCGTGGTTGTGGTCGCGGTGGTGCACGGTCAGTTCGTGCAGGTTGGCGCGGGTGAACTCGCGGCCGCAGCGCCCGCAGACCCACGGGTACATGCCCAGGGCCTGCTCGCGATAGCCGCGTTCGCGTTCGTCCCGCTCGCGCCGGGCGCGTGCGACCAGATCGTCCAGACGTTTCGAATCGCTCATGCCCGGAGCATAGCCGTGCGCGCTCAGTCGCGCGAGCGCGGAGGCGGCAGCAGGAACTCCGTCGGGTGGCGCCGCAGGTGGCGGCCGTACGCACGCAGCAGCCGCGCCGGGGAGCCGATGCGCACGCCGCGGGCGCGCAGCGCCACGTACAGTGCCAGGCCGAAGCTGACCCACAGGTTGATCGCACCGATCAGCAGCACGAACGCCAGGAACAGCCCGAAGGTGGCCAGGGCGAGCCCCTCGTTCACCGTGACGTAGCCCAGATTGGCCGACGCGAACGCCACGTGCTGGATATCCAGCGGCAGCCCGGTGAGATAACCGACATAGCCGGTGGCCCCCAGCAGGGCCCCGAACACCATGTTGCCGAGCACGGCGCCGTAGTGGTAGCCGACCCAGTTCGCCAGGCCGTGGCGCGCCCGCTGCGGCAGCAGGCGCCGCAGCAGCGGGTGTTCGCGCAGGCGCCCGGGCAGGTCGAGATAGGCGCAGCGGTTGTCCAGCCAGCCGGCCACCAGCCCGGAGACGAACAGCCACACCCCGGCGATGGCCGCGAACAGCAGGGCGAGCCCGGCGAGCGGGCGCAGGCCGTCCAGCAGATAGTCGGCCTTCGTGCTGTCCAGCACCGGCTGTTCGAAGACCGACAGCGCGAACAGACCGATGAACAGGGCCATGGGCAGGGCCACACCCACGTTGCCGAGGATGGCGGCGAACTGCGAACGTCCCACCCGGACCAGCAGATCGGCCAGTTTCGACGGGTCGGCGGTGCCGCGTTCGGTCTGTTCGATGGCCGCGGCCATGCGTGCCGCGGTCATCGCGGGCTGTTTGGTGGCCACCGTCAGGTGCAGCATGTGGATCAGCACGAAGCCCAGGCCGTAGTTGAGGCTGGACCAGAATGCGTACCAGCCCTCCGACAGTCCGAGGTGGCCGATCTGGATCTTGATCAGGGCCATCAGCGCGATGATCACGCCGGCGCCGGCGCCGGACCCGAGCATGCCGAAGTATTCCTGGCGTCCCCGGGTGATGTACTTCTCGCCGGTGTCGGAGACGTGCTGGGTCACGCTGCGCGAGACCTGGCGGATGTTGTCCTGCCACAGGGCGCGCACGCCGTGGCGCCGGGCGCTGGTGGTCACCAGCTCGCGGAACAGGCCCACGGCGGTGGCGCGGGTGGTCGCGGATTCTTCGGGCTCGAGCAGATCCAGCAGCTTGTGGATGCGCGCCAGCGTCTGGTTCAGCCGTTCCAGCAGGTGTGTCAGCGACAGGCTGTTGCCGCGGCTGTGCGACAGCGTGCGCAGCTTCTCGATCTGCTCGGCGCACTGCTCCAGCAGGACCCGCGCATGGCGGTCGTCACGGCGCTCGCGGGTCGGGTCCTGCAGCCAGGCGCGGTACTCGCGCACGTAGGCCGCGATCTCGCGTTCCTGCGCCACGAAGGCCGAATTGCGCTCGGCGATCGACGGATCCAGACGCAGGAGTTCGGGTTCCAGCTCCTCCGCCGCGATCCAGATCGAGAGCATCTCCAGGGCGTAAAGGGTCTCCTCGCGGGCCCTTTGCAGGACCCCGGGGTGCTCGCCGGAAAGACAGCCGAGCGCGCTCAGCAGGCGCAGCCAGGCATCGTCCGGCAGGCGTGCCACCCAGACCGCGTCGTCCGGATCGTGGAATACGTGATAGAGCACGTCGCGCAGGTCGGTGCGATCCATCGGCGACGGGTTGATGCGCTCGTACAGCAGTTCCGCGGCCTCGCGGAAGAAGCCGCGGCGCGAAAACAGTCCGATCCCGGTGTACAGCGTCAGGTGGCGGGCGTCTTCCAGCCCGGCTTCCAGGCGTTCACGCAGGCGTTCACGCAGCGCAGGCTGATCCTGCAGGGCCAGTACCAGGGCCTCCAGGCGCGCGATCACCGGAGCCACATTGCGCGGGTCGTCCGGGCGCAGCCAGTCGACCAGGCGCCGGAGGATCTCCGCCAGGTCGATGTCGGGGTCGTCTTCGAGGGCGGTCAGCAGGTCCGCGGGGTCATCGGCTTGCGACATGGGATTCGGGCTGGATTCCGGATGATGGCGCGAAGCTTATCATCCGTTCCCGGTGACCGCGCGCCCGCGGATTTGATCGGCGCCGCCCCGCAGTCCAGAATACGCCCCCTGCGGCCGGCCCCGGCGACCTTCCCGACGAGATCGATGATCAAGCTCCGTACCTACGTCTACATGGACTCCCTGCAGCCGCAGCTGGCGGCCTACATGGCGACCGTCTCGCAGGGATTCCCGCCGGTGCCGGGTGACTCCTGCCTGTGGGTGGAGGTCTCGCCGGGCATGGCCGTGCACCGCCTGACCGACATCGCGCTGAAGTCCACCCGCGTGCACCTTTCGCAGCAGGTGGTGGAACGCGAATACGGTTCCATGGTGGTGCACCAGCGCGACGACTCCGACGTGCAGGAGGCCGGGCGCGTGCTGCTGTCGCGCATGGGGGCCGAGGTCTCCGACCGCCAGCAGTGCAACATCCCGTGGCAGGAGATCATCCGCGGGATGTCGCCCGACCACACGGTGCTGATCAACCGCCAGAACCGTCGCGGCTCGATGATCCTGCCGGAACAGAGCATGTTCATCCTCGAAGCCGAGCCGGCGGGCTACATCATCTATGCCGCCAACCAGGCGCTGAAGGCCGCGCACGTGACCCTGATCGACGTCAGTGCGGTGGGGGCCTTCGGCCGGCTGATCCTGGCCGGCAGCGAGGCCGACATCGACGAAGCCGCGCGCGCCGCCAGCGCCGCCCTGGAACGCCCTGCGGGAACCTGAGCGCCATGCATCGCGAACAGCTGCTGCATCTGCTGCAACGTCACCAGACCCCGTTCATCGAAGAGGCGGGCTTTCGCCGCCGCGCGCTGGATTTCGTCCGTCGGCACCCCGACTGCTTCAACTGCGATCTGCTGCCGGCGCATGTTACCGGGTCCGCCTGGGTGCTCAGCCCCGACCGCGAGCGGGCGCTGATGCTGCTGCACGGCAAGCATAACCGCTGGTTCCAGCCCGGCGGCCATGCGGACGGTCAGGCCGACATCCTCCAGGTGGCACTGCGCGAGGTGCACGAAGAGACCGGGCTGGCGCGCGAGCACATCCGACTGGTCGCCGAAGACGTCTTCGACCTGGATATCCACACCATCCCCGCCAGCCCCGAGTTTCCGCAGCACGACCACATCGACGTGCGCTTCCTGGTGGAGATCGACGACCGTCTGGAGATCCCCGGTAGCCACGAATCGCACGCCGTGCTGTGGGTGCCGCTGCAGCACGTCTCGCGCTACAACAACAACCGCTCCTGCTGGCGCATGGTGGAAAAGAGCCGCCGACTGCGCACCGCCGAGCATGTCGACGACCCGGTGCCGGCCCACCGGGTACCGGGTCCGGGGTACTGATTCGCTGATTCGCGGCCAGGGCCGCCCCGATGCCTGTGGGAGCCTGCTTGCAGGCGAACAGGGCCGGGCCGGCCCGCTTGTTCAGAACCGGCGGGAACCATGCCCGGGCAGGGGCACCGCCTCCACGTGGACGCGCACGTCGCGCAGCTCCAGTGGCCCGTCGGAATCCACCCGGCGGGTCTCGCCGCGGCGCCAGCCGGAGCGCCACGGCAGGCGGGCCGCACCGTACTCGTTGCGGCCACGGGACGGCAGATCCAGCAGCAGCAAACCTTCGCGGTAGGCGACCTTCATCTCCCCCGAACGTCGTTCGCTGTGGACCTCCACCGTGCGTGTCTCGCCATCCGCCAGGGTGAAGGCCAGCGGGGCATAGCGCCGTTCGCGGCCGCCGATGCGCATCCGCCCGCGCTCCAGGCTTACGCGGATCAGGTCACCGAAGTGCCCCTCCTCGCCGCGGTGGATGCGGTCGATGCGCGCCTGGCGTTCCGCCCGCTCGCGCGCCTCGATCTTCTGCTGCTCGCGCCGGGTCTGTTCGCGCTCCTTCTGCACCGACTCCCAGGCGCGCATCGCCTCCTGGCGCTCGGATTCGCTCATCTGCTCCCAGTGTTCCTCCGGCACGCCGTAAATGCGCGGGGCACAGGCCGCCAGCATCAGGGCCAGGCCCAGCACGGCGGATATCAGGGCGAAGCGGGCAACGGATCGGGTCATGGTCATGGCGGCAATCCCTGTCGGATGGAACATGATGGCCGCCGTGGCGGCTCGGTCAGTCTATCCTGCCGGGGCCGCCTGAGTGGCGGCTGAACGGCCATGCCCCTGGCGGCCGTGCCACCCGCTGCCGCGCGGTTTCAGGCTGGCGCCCGGCGGTTGTGGGAGATTGCTTGCAAGCGAACACGGCCTGCTGCCCCGGGTTGACCGCTGCCGTGGGGTCTTGAGCTGGCGCTGCGGAGTCGGCGGTTTTGGCTGCCGCCGGGGGGTTGCGCTCTCTCGCGAGCGCGCCGCGAGGTCCTTTCTTGTGTGAACAAGAAAGGACCCAAAGAAGTCACCCCGACTGCCGCATCCCGGTCCGCTGACGCGGCCCGGGATCCCCTCGCTCCGAGGCCGGTCGCGGGCGGCGCTGAACTCGCGAAGCTGCGCTTCGCTCAGACAAGCAGCGCCTTTTCTCCCGCGCCCGACCTCTGCGCTCGGTGCGGCAAACGGGGGCGCAGGGTCACCGGTCGTTCTTTTTCCGCCAGGCGGGCAGGCCGGGGGTTATGAACGCCCCCGGCCGAGACCAGGACCGTTGGCAACCGATTGTGTCGGATCGGCGAGAGGGCTCGCCTCCCACCGTGTTGAAACCTGCTCCCGCAGGAGGCCGG